>JBDSZM010000397.1:0-5904 GCA_039925165.1 Burkholderiaceae bacterium | reverse complement strand
GAAGACCACCTCGACGTTGCTGCAGGCGCGCTCGATGTACAGCGCATACAGCGTGTCGCTGGCCAGCGCGCCCGCCGGCGGGTTGAAGACGAAGCGGTACCAGACGATGCCCGCATGGCCCGGCAGGCGCTGCGACCAGTCGTCGGGCAGTTCGACCGGTACCGCCGGCAGGCCGCTCGGGTAGCGGGCGGCGTCGCTCGCGACGGCCTGCGCGCTGTCGAGCGTCAGCATGGCGGCGTCGGCGGCGCCGGCAGGCCCGACCAGCATCCAGGCCAGCCAACAGGCGAGGGTGAGTCGGGTCCACATCGGCGCGGATTGTGCAGGATGGTCGCGCCGCGGCCGGCGCGGCAGCGCCACGCCGAACCCGGGAATCGGCCCGATGCCACACCGCTGCAGTGGCCCCGAGGGGCTGAGACAATCCGCCCCGCCCCGCCCCGCCGCCCGAGCCGCCCTTGATCCTGCGCCACGCCTTCATCCCGCCCGACAACGCCCGCCTCGCGCATCTGTGCGGCAGCATGGACGAGCACCTGCGCGCGATCGAGACCGGCTTGGGGGTATCGATCGCGCGTCGCAACGAGTCGTTTAAGGTCGACGGGCCGAAGGGCGCGGCCGAGCGCGCGGTGGTCCTGCTGCAAAGCCTGTACGACCGGGCGCGACGTCCGATCTCGGCCGAGCAGCTCGCGCTCGCGCTGGTCGAGGCCGGCGCCGGCGATGCGGCTGCCGACGCGGCCGAGCCCGCGGACGAGATCGTCCTGCGGACCCGCCGGGCCGACCTGAGCGGGCGCACGCCGAACCAGCTCACCTACCTGCGCAACATCCTGTCGCACGACATCAGCTTCGGGATCGGCCCGGCCGGCACCGGCAAGACCTTCCTGGCGGTCGCCTGCGCGGTCGATGCGCTCGAGCGCAGCGCGGTCCAGCGCATCATCCTCACGCGTCCGGCGGTCGAGGCCGGCGAGCGGCTGGGTTTTCTGCCGGGCGACCTGGCGCAGAAGGTCGATCCGTATCTGCGTCCGCTGTACGACGCGCTCTACGACCTGATGGGCCTGGAGCGCGTGACCCGGGCGTTCGAGAAGGGCACGCTCGAGATCGCGCCGCTCGCCTTCATGCGCGGGCGCACGCTGAACCATGCCTTCGTCATCCTCGACGAAGCGCAGAACACGACGCCCGAGCAGATGAAGATGTTCCTGACCCGGATCGGCTTCGGCGCCAAGGCGGTCGTGACCGGCGACGTCAGCCAGATCGACCTGCCCAAGGGCACCCGCAGCGGCCTCATCGAGGCCGAGCGCATCCTGCGCCGGGTGCCCGGCATCGCCACCACCCACTTCACCGCTGCCGACGTGGTACGGCATCCGCTGGTGGCGCGCATCGGCGAGGCCTACGAGGCGGCCGGCCGCCCGGGCCGCTGATGGCGGCGCGGCCCGCGCGGCCCGCGCTCGCGTTGTCGCTGCGCTTCGTCTGCCGCTTCGCCGATCCGGCGGCGCAGGCCGCGCTGACACGGCATCGCATCGCGCGCTGGATCCGCGCCGCGCTGCTCGCGCCCGGCGAGATCGGCGTGCGCTTCGTCGATGCGGAAGAAGGCCTGCGTCTGAACAACGAATACCGCAGCCAGGACCATGCGACCAACGTGCTGACCTTCGGCTATGCGAGCGCGCCGCGGGTGAATGCCGACCTGGTGCTGTGCGTACCGATCGTCGAACGCGAGGCGGCGCAGGCCGGCATCTCGGTCGAGGCGCATTGCGCGCACCTGCTCGTCCACGGCACGCTGCACGCGCAGGGTCACGACCACGAAGAGGACGGCGCGGCGCGCGAGATGGAGGCGCACGAGTCGGCGCTGCTGTCCGGGCTCGGCTACGCCGATCCGTACGCGCGTTGACGAACGCGCGCGCCGTCAGCCGGTCTTGAGCTTGCGGGCCGCCTCGAGCGCGAAGTAGGTGAGCACCCCGTCGGCGCCAGCGCGCCGGAAGGCGAGCAGCGACTCCATCATCACCGCCTCGCCGTCGAGCCAGCCGTTGGCGGCCGCGGCCTTCAGCATCGCGTACTCGCCGCTGACCTGATAGGCGAAGGTCGGGACCCGGAACTCGTCCTTCACGCGGCGCACGATGTCGAGGTAGGGCATGCCGGGCTTGACCATCACCATGTCGGCGCCCTCGGCCAGGTCGATCGCGACCTCGCGCAGCGCTTCGTCGGTGTTGCCGGGGTCCATCTGGTAGACCTTCTTGTTGCCCTTGCCGAGGTTGCCGGCCGAGCCGACCGCATCGCGGAACGGGCCATAGAAGGCGCTCGCGTACTTGGCGCTGTAGGCCATGATCCGGGTGTGGATGTGGCCGGCCGCTTCGAGCGCCGTGCGAATCGCGCCGATGCGCCCGTCCATCATGTCGCTCGGCGCGACGATGTCGACCCCCGCCCCGGCCTGCACCAGCGCCTGGCGCACCAGCACCTCGACCGTCGGGTCGTTGACGATGTAGCCCCGGTCGTCGAGCAGGCCGTCCTGGCCATGGCTGGTGTAGGGGTCGAGCGCGACATCGGTCATCACGCCGAGTTGCGGAAAGGCTTGCTTGAGGGCCCGCACGACGGTCGGCACCAGGCCGTCGGGATTCAGCGCCTCGCGGCCGTCGTCGGTCTTGAGCGCCGCGTCGAGCACCGGAAACAGCGCCACGGCCGGGATCCCCAGTGCCACGCACTCTTCGGCCACCGGCAGCAGCCGGTCGAGCGTCATGCGCTGCACGCCCGGCATCGAGGCGACGTCCTGGGTGGTGCCGCGGCCGGCGAGCACGAACACCGGCAGGATCAGGTTGGACGCGTGGAGCTGGTGCTCGCGCACCAGGTTGCGGGTGAAAGCGTCGTAGCGCAGGCGGCGCGGACGGTGGCTCGGGAACGGGGCGGGAAGGTGCACGGCGGGCTCCGGAACGGGCGCGCGACAGGCCTCGGCACGGTCGTTTCGCGAGGCGCGGGCCCTCTGATCAAGTCGAATCGGATGATAGCCGCAGGGCTGCGGCCCCCTGCTTTTCCTCCCTGAGCAGGTGCCTTTTGCGCGTGACAGCAGCCAGTCATTCCGGCCCCGACCCCGCGTCGGGGCTTTTTCATCCATCGCCCGGCGCGGCGCTGTGCGCGGGGTGCCCTCCATAATCGAACGATGCTCTGGGTCAAAGCGCTGCACCTCATCTTCGTGACGAGCTGGTTCTCCGGCCTGTTCTACCTGCCGAGGCTGTTCGTCAACCTGGCCGCGGTGCCGGCCGACAGCCATGCCGAGCGCGAGAGACTGCTGGTCATGGCACGCCGGCTCTACCGCTTCGCGACGCTGCTGATGCTGCCGGCGCTGGCGCTCGGCCTCGTCCTGTGGCTGCACTACGGCATTGGCCGCGGGGCGGGCAGTGGCTGGCTGCACGCCAAGCTGGCGCTGGTGGTGCTCGCGGTGGGCTACCACCACAGCGCCGGGCTGCTGTTGCGCAGGTTCGAGCAGTTCGCCAACCGACGCAGCGAGCGCTGGCTGCGGGTCTACAACGAGGCCGCGGTGCTGGTCTTCGCAGCGATCGTGGTGCTGGTCGTCGTGAAGCCCTTCTGATCGCGGCGCATGGTGCGCCATCGCAGCTCCGCCGCGCCGCTGGCGTGGCTGTATGCCGCGCTGATCGTCTACGCGAGCCTGTACCCGTTCGTCGGCTGGACCATTCCGGGGGTCGCGCCGTGGGCCTTCCTCACGCTGCCGTGGCCACGCTGGTGGACCGTCTTCGACGTGGTCTCCAACCTCTTCGGCTACCTGCCATTCGGCGCCCTGGTGTGCATCGCGCTGCTGCGCACCGGCCGCCATCCGCTGATCGGGCTGGCCGCCGCGGTCGCGCTGGCGGCGTTGCTGTCCTGCGGCCTCGAGAGCCTGCAGAACTACCTGCCGCAGCGCGTCGCCTCGAATGTCGATCTGGCGCTCAACGTGGGTGGCGCGGCCATCGGCGCGGCACTGTTCGTGCTGGTACACGTGATGGGCGGGGTCGAGCGCTGGCAGACGCTGCGCGACCGCTGGTTCATCAGCCGCAGCGCGGGCGGGATGGCGCTGCTGCTGCTGTGGCCGGTCGGACTGCTGTTTCCGACGCCGGTGCCGCTCGGCATGGGTCACGTGCTGGCGCGTTTCCAGGACTGGCTGGCGCAGGCGGTCGAGGGCACGCTCGCCGAGCCCTGGATCGAAGGCTGGGTCGATGCGTCGGGCCGGCTCGATGCGTTGTCGCCGGCCAGCGAGGTGGCGGCGATCGGGCTCGGGCTGCTCGCGCCGTGCCTGGTGGCCTTCACGATCACGCGCGACCTGCCGCGCCGGCTCGCGATGCTGCTCGGCGCCGGCCTGCTCGGTTTCGCCGCCACCACCTTGTCGACCGCTCTCAACTTCGGGCCCCAGCACGCGCTGGCCTGGCGCACGCCGAACGCGATCGGCGGCTTTGCGCTCGGCACGCTGGCGGCGATCGGGTTCGCCTGGTTGCCGCGGCGCGCGATCGCCGGCGTCGCCCTGGTGGCGCTGACCGCCGGCATCGCGCTGGTATCGCAGACGCCGGCCGATCCGTACTTCGCCGAAAGCCTGCAAGGCTGGGCGCAGGGGCGGTTCATCCGTTTTCACGGCGCCGCCCAGTGGGTCGGCTGGCTGTGGCCATATGCCGCGCTGCTGTATCTGCTGCTGCGGGTCGGTGCGCGCGACGAAGGGTGAATGGGGCGGGCTTTTAAAATGCTGCGATGAGCTATTACGAGCGCCACATCTTCTTTTGCCTGAACCAGCGCGACGGTCCCGAGGACGCGTGCGCGAAGCAGGGTGCCCAGGCCGGCTTCGAGCGCTGCAAGTCGCGCGTCAAGGCGGCCAAGCTGGCCGGCCCGGGCGGCGTGCGGGTCAACAAGGCCGGCTGCCTGGATCGCTGTGCCGGGGGGCCGGTGGCGGTGGTCTATCCGGAAGGCATCTGGTACACGTATGTCGACGCCGACGACATCGACGAGATCGTCGATACGCACCTGACGCACGGACGCGTCGTCGAGCGCTTGCTGCTGGCACCCGATGTCGGTCGCTGAGGCGGCGCAATGAACGTCCGCACGGTCCTGCAGACGATCCCCGGTCCGGCCGGCCGCATTGCCTGCGCGGTCGATGCCCCGGCCGGCACGCCGCTGGGCGTCGCGGTGATCTGTCATCCGCACCCGCAGCACGGCGGCACGCTCGACAACAAGGTGGTGCAGACGCTGGCGCGCGTGGTCGTGCAACTCGGCTGGCGCAGCGTACGCTTTAACTTCCGCGGTGTCGGCGACTCCGAGGGAGTCTGGGACGAGGGCCGCGGCGAGGTCGAAGACGCGCTGGCGGTGGTGGCCGCGCAAGCGGTCGACGGCGTCGCGCCGCCGCTCCTGCTGGCCGGCTTCTCGTTCGGCGGCTTCGTCGCGGCCGAGGTCGCGTCGCGCCTGCCCGAATCGGCGCGCCCGCAGCGCCTGGTGCTGATCGGGCCCTCGACCGAAAAGCAGGGGGTGCCGGCGGTCCCGCCCGGCACGGTGGTCATCCACGGCGAGAGCGACGACGTCGTACCGCTCTCGGCCACGCTCGACTGGGCCCGTCCGCAGGCCTTGCCGGTGATCGTCTTTCCCGGGGTGGGACACTTCTTCCACGGCCAGCTCGCGCTGCTGAAGCAGGTGCTGTTGCAGCAGATGCAGGGCCGACCGCCTGCTTGAAACGTGCCCTGACGGCCGCACGGCGCGGCCCCTCTTTCCATTCCGATCCGGTGCTCCCATGAAACGATTGTTCGCCCTCATCCTGTCCCTCGCGCTGACTGGCGCCGCCCTGGCGCAGGCCCCGCAACCGCCCGAGGTCGCGGCGCGCCGCTATCTGGTGATCGACCTGACCAGCAACCAGACGCTGGCCGAGCGCGACGCCGACGTGGCGGCCGATCCGGCGTC
>JBDSZM010000396.1:0-2904 GCA_039925165.1 Burkholderiaceae bacterium | reverse complement strand
GCCATCAAGGACGTCTTCGAGGACACCCGCAGCATCCTCGAGCCGGCCGGGGCCCTCGGCGTGGCGGCGGTCAAGCAGTACGTCGAGACGCACAAGTGCAAGGGCCGCACCTTCGTCGCCATCACCTGCGGCGCCAACATGAACTTCGACCGCCTGCGCTTCGTCGCCGAGCGGGCCGAGGTCGGCGAACACCGCGAGGCGCTCTTCGCCGTCACCATCCCCGAAGAGCGCGGCAGCTTCAAGCGTTTCTGCGCGCTGGTCGGGCCGCGCGCGGTCACCGAATTCAACTACCGCATCTCCGACGCGAAACAGGCCCACGTCTTCGTCGGCCTGAGCACGGCGCGACGCGAGGAAGGCGAGCGCCTCGCACGCAGCTTCGCGCGCCACGGCTTTCCCACCCTCGACCTGACCGTCGACGAACTGGCCAAGCAGCACGTGCGCCACATGGTCGGCGGGCGCAGCGCCCTGGCCGCCGAGGAGCGGCTGTACCGATTCATCTTCCCGGAGCGCCCGGGCGCGCTGATGCGCTTCCTGTCGAGCATGCATCCGGACTGGAACATCAGCCTCTTCCACTACCGCAACCAGGGTGGCGACTTCGGCCGCATCCTGGTCGGGATCCAGGTCGCGGGCTCGGATGCGCAGGCGTTTCGCGACTTCCTCGCCGGCCTGGCCTACCCCTGCGAGGACGAGACGGACAACCCGGCCTACCGGCTATTCTTGCGCTGAGCCGGTCGCGCTCGCACCGCGGCCCCGACCCGATCGCCTCCCTTCGCCCGCCGGTCCATCCCTCGCCATGTCGGTCAATCGATCCCTCATCACTCCGACCCACAACCCGCTGCTCGAGCAAGCGTTGCGCGACAAGCTCGAGCAGCGCCGCGAAACCGGCGGCAGCACCGGGCGGCTCGAGGCCCTGGCGCTGCGGCTCGGCTTGATCCAGAACTCGCTCAAGCCGCGCTTCATGGCACCGCAGATCGCACTGTTCGCCGCCGATCACGGACTGGCCGTGGACGGCATCTGCGAGCGTGCCGCGCGCTCGACCGCACGCCAGGCCGAAGGCGTGCTCGAGAGCCGGGTGCCGGTGCTGGCCTTCGCCCGCATCCAGGGCCTGGAGTTGTCGCTGGTCGACGCCGGCGTGGCCGAGGCGCTGGCCCCGCACCCCCGGCTGCTGTCGCGCAAGATCGCCCACGGCACCCGCAATGCGCGGGTCTCGTCGGCGATGACGCTGGAGCAGGCCCACGCCGCGATCCGCGCCGGGATGGAGATTGCCGACACGCTGCCCGGCAACGTGATCGCCTGCGCCGGCTTCGGCATCGGCTCGCACGAAAGCGCGGCGCTGCTGCTGTCGCGCTTGTCCGAGACCCCCCTCGCCGACCTGTTGCTGTCGGGGCCGGCGGATCGGCCCGAGGCGTTCGCCCGCATGCTGCTGGTGCTGCAGGGCGCACAAGCCCGCCACCGCGAACTGAGCGACCCGGTCGAGGTGCTGGCAGCACTCGGCGGGTTCGAGATCGCGATGATGGTCGGCGTGATGCTGGTTGCGGGCAGCAAGCGCAGCCTGGTCATCGTCGACGGCATGGCCGCCTGCGCCGCGCTGATGGTGGCCTGGCGGATCGCCCCCGCCGTCACCGACTACTGCGTCTACGCGCGCAGCCACAGCCACGAAGGCCTGGGCGAGGCGCTCGCGCTGTTCGATGCGGCGCCGCTGCTCGAGCTCGGCCTGGAGTGCGGCGACGGCACCGGCGCGACCCTCGCCTGGCCGCTGCTGCGCAGTGCCGCCGCGCTGCTGACCGACGTGGTCGACGCCGATGCGGGTGACGCCGACGTCCACTCGCCGGATGCCTCGCTCGCGGCCGGCGACGCGATCTGACGCCGCCGCAGCGCTGCGCTACTGGGTGGCGGGGCCGCGCCGAAAATTCCGGCCGACGCCGGAACCCGGCACGGCAGCCGTCGGCGCCCCGGGCAGGATCGCCGGCACCAGTGCCGGCACGGCCTGCGAGGGCGGGGGCGGCGAGGCCGGCAGCGGCGGCGCCGGCCCGACCGACGCGGTCGGCACGCCGGTGGCGGGTGGCGCGGGCGGCGCGAGTTCGAGCAGCACCGAGGTCGTGCCGCGCGCCGGGCCGATCGCGGCGGTGCGCAGGCTGACCGACTGCACCACCAAGTCGTTGTCGACGCTCGCTCCGACCGCGTAGGGCCGCGCCGCCTTGCCGTCGACCGCGATCAGCGCCAGGCCCTGCGTCGCGGACGCGCCGGCGGCCGAGCGCGGCGCCATCACGCCGTAGAGGCGGAACCGCGAGGCGAGCGCCGGTTCGAGTGCCGTCGCGGCCTCGACCGGCGCCGGCGGCTGGCCGAACAACCGCGTCAGGTCGCCGCGCCCGGCCACCGACTCGGCCACCGAGAGCGCATTTGCCGGCGCGGCCGGCCCCTTGACGAACAGCCGCAAGCCCCAGAACACCACGCTGGCCGCCACCAGCGCCCAGACCAAGAACCCGCAAAGTCGAGCCAGCATCGGACGATTATGATTCAAGGCATCCCACTCCCCGGCGCCACGGCCGCTGTCGCCGCGCCTGCCCCATGAAGCTGTTTTCGAAGCCCGGTCCGCCGATCCGGCAGCGCCGTCGCCGCGGTTTCACGCTCATCGAGCTGATGGTGGTGCTGGTCATCATCGGTGTGCTGGCCGCGCTGATCGTGCCCAACGTGCTCGAGCGCGCCGACGACGCCCGCGTCACCGCGGCACGCACCGACGTCAACAACCTGATGGGCGCGCTCAAGCTCTACAAGCTCGACAACCAGCGCTACCCGAATGCCGAGCAGGGCCTGCCGGCGCTGGCCGCCCGGCCGACCGTCGGGACGATCCCGCCGAACTGGAAGGCCTATGTCGACAAGCTGCCCAACGACCCCTGGGGCCGG
>JBDSZM010000395.1:0-8311 GCA_039925165.1 Burkholderiaceae bacterium | reverse complement strand
TGGCGCTCGAGGTTGGGAATGCCGCGCTCGAGCGCGCCGAGGTCCTCGACCTCGAGCGACCTGGCGTGCGCGCCGCCGTGGAACTTGAGCGCACGCACGGTCGCGACCAGCACCACCACATCGGGCCGCAGCCCCGACTTGCGGCACTTGATGTCGACGAACTTCTCGGCCCCGAGGTCGGCGCCGAAACCCGCTTCGGTGACGGCGTAGTCGCCCAGCTTCATCGCCGCGCGCGTCGCCACCACCGAGTTGCAGCCGTGCGCGATGTTGGCGAACGGGCCGCCGTGCAAGAAGGCCGGGTTGTTCTCGAGCGTCTGCACCAGGTTCGGCTTGATCGCGTCGCGCAGCAGCGCGGTCATGGCGCCGTGCGCCTGCAGGTCACGCGCGGTGACCGGCCGGCCGTCGCGGGTGTGGCCGATGACGATCCGGCCGATGCGCTGCTTCAGGTCGCGCAGATCGCTCGCCAGGCACAGGATCGCCATGATCTCGGAGGCGACCACGATGTCGAAGCCGTCCTGGCGCGGGTAGCCGTTGCCGGGCCCGCCGAGGCCGACCGTGATGTCGCGCAGGGCCCGGTCGTTCATGTCCATCACCCGGCGCCAGCTGATGCGGCGCACGTCGATGCCGAGCGGGTTGCCGTGGTGGACGTGGTTGTCGATCAACGCCGACAGCAGGTTGTGGGCGAGCGCGATGGCGTTGAAGTCACCGGTGAAGTGCAGGTTGATGTCCTCCATCGGCACCACCTGCGCATGGCCGCCGCCGGCCGCGCCGCCCTTCATGCCGAACACCGGGCCGAGCGAGGGCTCGCGCAGGCAGACGATGGCGTTCTTGCCGATCCGGTTGAGCGCGTCGCCGAGGCCGACCGTGGTCGTGGTCTTGCCCTCGCCGGCCGGCGTGGGGCTGATGCCGCTGACCAGGATCAGCTTGGCGCCCGGTCGCTCGGGCAACGCGGCCAGATGGGTCGGCGATACCTTGGCCTTGAACCGGCCGTAGGGCTCGAGCTGGTCCTCGGGGATGCCCAGGCGCTCGCGCGCGAGTTCGAGGATGGGTCGCAGGCGGGCGGCCTGCGCGATGGCGATGTCGCTCGGCATGAGGTCGGGGAGGCGCGTGGCAAAGGCAGGACGTTAACCGACGCCCTGCACCGCGCCCCCGACCCGATGCGCCTGACGTGCGCCGGACCGCGCTGACCCTATGCCGGCGCCACGACCGGCCGGAACGGACGCTGCGCCAGCCGCTGCGCGATGCTCTCGAGGCCCTGGAGGACCGCGCCGCGCATTTCGTGCTGGCCGTTGGCGCCCTGGAAATTGGCGCGCACCGCGGTCGGAAAATGGGTGCGCACCCACAGGGTCACGGCGTCGACGAGGGCGTCGTCATCGCTGCCTTCGAACCACACCGAGCCCGGATCGTCGGGCTTGTACAGGATGTGGCTCTCGCCGGGCAACGGCTTGAAGGGCACCGCGGGCGTGTCGGACCATGTCAGGCGTCCCAGCAGTTGCAGCCGGCCCTTTTGCCCTGGCGGTGTCCTGAAGATCCAGATGCGGT
Source organism: Burkholderiaceae bacterium (assembly GCA_039925165.1). Classification (GTDB taxonomy): domain Bacteria; phylum Pseudomonadota; class Gammaproteobacteria; order Burkholderiales; family Burkholderiaceae_C; genus JBDSEG01. Next base: position 6,769 of record JBDSZM010000395.1, on the reverse strand, counting down.
CCGGACAATTCGCCTTGAGCTCATTCAACTTTTCCTTGCTCGAACGAAAGCGCCCGAGACGATCGTGCTTGCGATCCTCGGCCATATCCTTCCAGTAGTAGAAGACGTCCATCGCGGAAACTTTCGACAAAAGGGGCGAGCATACGGGGTGCAGCGCGGGTTCCCGGATCGACCGGCGCCGTCGCGATGCGTCAGCGCTCGCGCAAGCGCATTTGCAGGCCCACCGGCGCCATCGTGAACGCCAGGTGCTCGCGGGCTTCGGCGCCGTCGGGCGTATCGACGCTGTCGATCTCGAAGCGGCCCAGCAGCACGGCCATCGCCATCTTCATTTCCAGCAGCGCGAGGTAGCGGCCGGGGCAGATGCGCGGGCCGGCGCCGAAGGGCATCGAGATGCGCTTGACCGCACTCGACTGCGCGCCCGGCCCGCCGCCGTCGAGCCAGCGCTCGGGTTCGAACGCCGCGGCGCGCGGCAGGTAGACGTCGCTCACGCTGTCGCGCCGCATCAGGCTGATGACGACCGTGCCGGCCGGCACGTGCACGTCGCCGAGCGTCAGGTCTTTCGTCGCCTGCAGCGGCAACTGCGGTGCGACCGGCTTCAGGCGCATGGTCTCGTGGGCGCAGGCCTCGATGTAGTCGAGGCGCGCCATCTGCTCGGGCGTGAGCGAGCGCGCATCGCCGCACACGCTGCGCACCTCGTCGCGCGCCCGCGCCAGCGCGGCCGGGTTGCGCCACAGCAGGTGGATCATCCACGCGACCGTGTTCGCGGTGGTGTCCTCGCCGGCCAGCAGCATGGTCAGCACATTGCCGGCGACCTGCGCATCGTCGATGCCGCTGTCCGGCTGGTCGGCGGCGGCGAGCATCGCTTCGAGCAGGTTGCGCGGGTGCTCGCGCAACTCCGGGTCGGCGGCCATGCGCGCACGCGCCTGTTCGATGAAGCCGCGCACCGCCGCCATCACCGCCGCGGCGCTGCGGTCCATGCGGCGGTCGGCCGGCATCTTGACGACCCGCCACCACGGCACCGGCGCGAAGATGCGCTTGAAGACGACCGGCAGGATCTTGTCGAGATGCTGCTGAATCACGTCGCCCTGCGATTCGAGGGTGTTGACCTCGGCGCCGAAGGCGAGCCCGGCGATGGCGTCGACCGTGTAGCGCATCAGGTCGGGCTGCAGCTCGATCGTCGTGCCGCTGCGCACCGCCTTCTGCCAGCGCCCGGCCAGGCGCTGCGCGACCTGCTGCAGGGCCGGGAAATAGTTCTTGACGTGCGCCGGGTCGAACCCGGCCATGACCATCCGGCGCTGGCGTTTCCAGACCTCGCCATTCGCGCCGAACACGCCCGAGACCAGGCCGAATTCGTTCCACACCTCTTCGAGCCGGGTGGTGCGGCGAAAGCCGTCCGGCCGGTCGCGCAGGATGCGCGCGACGAGCTCGTGGTCACCGACGATCAGCAGCTTGCGCCGGCCCATCCGCAGCCGGTACATCGGACCGTACTGCTCGCACCACGCGGCGAGCTGCAGGTGCATGCGCGAGAGGTCGATCTGCAGTCCGTTGCCGAACACCGGCACGCCCTTCGGTCCGGGCAGGGTGTCGGCGTGGCGCAGCGCGGTCGGTTTTTCGAGCGTGGTGGCGTCCATCGGCTCATCCTTTGAAAGGGTTGCGGGTCAGGCCCACAGCACCGGCCCGGGCGCGCCGTACCAGGCGTCGACGTGCGGCGCCACCGCGGCTTCGATGCGGCTGCGCTTGATCTTCATGGTCGGCGTGAGGCAGCCATTCTCGATCGACCAAGGCTCGCGCGCCACCACCAGGCGGCTCAGGCGCTCCCATGCCGGCACCGCCTCGTTGACGCGCGCCAGCAGCGCCGCGAGCGCCGTCTCGACCTCGGCCCGCACCGCGGCATCGGCCAGGCGCGGGCGCAGGTGCTCGTCGAGCACGATCAGCCCGTACGGCGCCGGCTGCCCGACGCCCGAGACCAGCGCGAGCTCGACCATCGGGTGTTCGTTGAGCAGGTTCTCGATCGGCGCCGGCGCGACGTACTTGCCCTTGGCGGTCTTGAAGAGTTCCTTCTTGCGCCCGGTCAGCCGGAGCAGCCCGTCGGCGTCGTGCTCGCCCAGGTCGCCGGTGCGAAAGAACCCGTCGTCGGTGAAGGCCTCGGCATCCAGGTCGGGGCGCTTGTAGTAGCCCTTCATCCGGCCGGGCGACTTGATCAGGATCTCGCCATCGTCGGCCAGCCGCACCTGCACATCGGGGAACGGGATGCCGACGTGGCCGGGCGCGGCATGGCCTTCGATCGAATGGTGCGAATAGGCGAAATCCTCGGTCATCGCATAGCCCTCGCGCAGCGGCAGACCGAGGCGCCGGTACCAGGTCAGCAACTCGGCCGGCAGCGGCGCCGAACCGCTGCCGGCGCGACGCACCTGGTCGAGACCGAGGCCGGCCAGCACCTTGCGCGAGACGGCTCCGCGCAGGGCCGGGTTGTCGAGCATGGCGTCGAGCTGCGCCGCCGGCAGCGACGCGAAGATGCCTTGCTGGAACTTGGTCCACAGCCGCGGCACCGAGATGAAATGGGTCGGCCGGGCGCGCTTGAGGTCGTCGGCGAAGGTCGCGAGCGACTCGGTGAAGTACAGGTGCCCGCGCCCGCTCATGAGCAATGCGCATTCGACCCACGCGCGCTCGTAGCAGTGGGCGAGCGGCAGGTACGACAAAACGCGCCTCTCGAGCGAATCGTCCTCGGCGCTGTCGGGGTCGTTGACGATGCCTTCGGTCGCGCGCGTCACGCTGCCGAAGGTTTGCATCACGCCCTTCGGCTGGCCGGTCGAGCCGGAGGTGTAGAGCAGCATCGCCAGATCGTCGGCGCTGCGCTGCGGCCGTCCGGCGAGCGGCGCGGTCGCTGCGACGATCTCGGCCCAGGTCGGCATGCCGGTGGCGGGCGACAACGGCAGGGCGATGCAAGGCAGCCCGGGCGGGATCGCACCGCGCTGCTGCGCCCAGGTGTCGAGCTTGCCGACGAACAGCAGGCTCGCCTGGCTGTGCTCGAGCACGTAGCGCACGTTGTCGGCGGTCTCGGTCGGGAAGATCGCCACCGTGGTGCCCCCGGCCATCCAGATCGCCAGTTCGGCGATCATGAAATGGGCGCTGTTCTTGGCCAGCATCGCGATCCGCGCGCCCGCCGGCAGCCCGAGGCTGCGCAAGTGCGCGGCCATCCGGCGCGCCTCGTCGAGCGCCTGGCCCCAGGTGGTGTCGACGACCCGGCCGCCGCCCTGCGGCTGCGTGAAGACGATCTGGTCGCGCTGCGCCGCCTCGTGGTCGTAGACGTGGTCGAGGATCAGACGGGCGCCGGACATGGGGACTTTCGCGGTGACGACAGCGCGAGTGGACACCGGCGCGCAGCCCCGCGCATCAGGTGTTTTCCGCCGCGCTGCGCGACCTAGACTGCGCACGCCATGCCCGCCCCCGACCTCGCCACGCTGCGCCGCTATGCGGTCGCCCGCAGCCTCTTCGGGCCGACCACGCTGGCGGCGGCGATCCGGCGTCTGGGCTTCGTCCAGGCCGACCCGATCCGGGCCCCGGCGCGGGCCCAGGACCTGACGCTGCGGCACCGGGTGCGCGACTACCGCGCCGGCGACCTGGAGCGGCGCTACGCGCGGCTGCCGATCGAGGAGGACTTCTTCGTCAACTACGGTTTCCTGCCGCGCGCCACCGCGCATCTGATGCACCCGCGCACGGCGCGTCTCGCGTGGCCGGCGCCGCAGGTCGCGCAGGCGCAGGCGGTGCTCGACTTCGTGCGCGAACACGGGGTCGTCCACCCGCGCGACGTCGACGCGCAGTTCGCGCACGGCAAGACGCGCAACTGGTTCGGCGGCACCAGCAACGCCAGCACCCAGTTGCTCGACGGCATGCACTACCGCGGCATGGTGCGCGTCGCGCGGCGCGACGGCGGCGTGCGCCTCTATGCGGCGCACGACCGGCCCGAGCGGGCCGACATCGACATCGACCCGGCGGCGGCGCTCGACGCGCTGGTCGACGTGGTGGTGCGCAAGTACGCGCCGCTGCCGGCCAGCGGGCTGTCGCAGCTCGTCCACCACCTGCGCGGCGGCGTGCCGCAGTGGGTTGACCTGCATCGCGAGGCGTTGGTACGGGCGCGCGCCCGACTGGCGAGCGCGCATGTCGACGGCGTCACCTGGTACTGGCCGGCCGACGAGCGACCGGGTTCGCCGCGCCACCGCGTGCCCGACACGGTGCGGCTGCTCGCGCCCTTCGACCCGGTGGTGTGGGACCGCCTTCGCTTCGAGCTGTTCTGGGGCTGGGCGTATCGCTTCGAGGCCTACACGCCGGCGCCGAAGCGGGTCCGCGGCTACTACGCGCTGCCATTGCTATGGCGGGACCGGATCGTCGGCTGGGGCAACCTGCGGATCGAGGGCGGGCGGCTGGTGGCGCAGATCGGGTATGCGGGTGCGGATCCGTCGCGCGAGGCGGGATTCCGACCGGCGCTGCGGGACGAGCTGGCGGCGATGTCGCAGTTTCTCGGGCTGACGCACGAGGCGCAGGTCGTGAGGCAGCCGGTCGTTTGATCTTTCGCCGAAGAGGGAAAAAATGGATGGCGCCGGCCGCCGCGACCACCGGGCAACCGGCTCCGTTCAAGTCCCCCGGGCCGCCCTTCGGCCGGTCCTCCTCCTTGACTTCACTGCGCCGGCCGCCCGGCGCTCCCGGCAGCGTTCGGGTCGGCTCATCGAACTTGGACGCAGTGCCGAGCGCGGCGGTGGGTCGCCGTGTGGAGTGAAGTCAAGGAGGAGGCCGGGGCGCAGCCGCGGCCGGGGGACATGGACGCGACACGGTGACCCGGCGCGGCGCGGTCTGTGAACAAGCGCGGACGACCCGGATCACTTACGCGATGCCAACAGCGCCGCAGCCACCTCCGCAAACCCCGCCCCCCGCGCCCCGCGCGTGATGTACGCCGGCCAGACCTTCAGCCGGTCCGCGAAGTCCATCAGGTTCGCGACCCCGACGCTGAGCACAAAGGCCTCGAACATCGCCTGGTCGTTGGTCGAATCGCCCACGTAGACCCAGCGATCGATCTCGTCGTCCAGGCGCCGACCGTACAGGCGCTCGACGATCCAGCGCGCGCCGCTGGTCTTGTCGTGCGCGCCGAACCAGCCGTTGATATGGATCGAACTCACGCTCGCGTTCATGCCTTCGCTGCGCATGATCGCGACGACGCGGTCGATCGCCCCCGGCGCGAGCTGCGCGAATTCGGCGTGGTCGATCGCGATATCGGTGACGCGGCCGGCGCTGTCCTGCGCGAGCTGCGCGCTTGGCACTTCGGCGAGCACGCGCGCCGCGACGGTCTGCAATCGAAGCGCATGGCGGCGCCGGGTCGGTCGGTCCTGCACGTAATCGACGCTGCCGTCGGGCAGCAGCGCAACCGCGCCGTTCTCAGCCACGATCGCGTCGACCGGCCACGCGCGCGCAAACGGCAGGCTCCAGCCCATCGGCCGGCCGGTGATGGCGATGACCGGAAGGCCGGCATCGCGCAGCCGCCCAAGGGCGGCGAGCGCCTCGGGCGTGATCTCGCCATCGGTCGTCAGGGTGTCGTCGATATCGGTCATGACGCCGATCACGGCGCGCGCCGCAGCAAGCGGAAATTCGGTCAAGGGTGCGGGGCGGACGGCGGGCATGGCCGGCAGTCTGTCACGGGCGCCTGCCGCAAGCGGCCTGTCAGCCAAAGTAGAGATGTCCCCGTGCAGGCGTGGGGACATGGTTCAAGGGGCGGCGGTTGCGGACTGTGCAGGGCGTAGCCCGCAGCGGCCCGCAACCGCTGCGCGGCGCGTTGGCCGGGCTGTCCGGCGAGTAGATGCCGGCGCTGCGTTGGCTGTCTTGGTGGGCGATGCGGGCCACCAAGCTGGCCAGGCGCTTGCGCTCCTTGTGCACGGCTTGGTCTACCCGCTGGCCTAGCGCAGAAACAGACCGTCGCCATCCAGCTTCAGCTGGATCAGGAACGCCTGATACCTGGGTTCGTCTCGCAGAGCCCGTCGAAGAAGCGGATCCACTTTGGTCCATTGCACACCGGAATCACGCTCCCGATACGCCCTCTCGAGCCAATCCAGCGCAGCGCCGGTCTCGCCACGGAAGGCGTGGGCCTGCGCGATCTGAAAAGCAGCGACCGGCGCGAAGTCGCGCTTCAAGGCAGTCATGGCCTCGTCTGATTCTTGTCGTCTGCCCAGGCTCCAATAGACCATAGGCAAAACACTGGACTTGTACGAGGGGTCCGGCTCCTGCTCGACGAGCGCCAGTGCTTGCTGCGGCTGCCCCTGGAGCAGCAAGGCTGTTCCGAGGAAGGAGCGAACGCTTGCAAAGGACGGATCCAGTTCGATCACCTTGCGCAATGCGCTCGCAGCCTCCTGATAGCGGCCCGCGACGTACAGGTCGATGCCCAATGCATGCATAGCGGTGACGGACAAGGGATCACGGTCCAACGCAAGCCTCTTGGCGGCGATCGATTCGTCGACCCGGCCGAACAGCAGGCCAATGCCAGCAAGGCCGGCATCGTATCGATGCGGATCCGCGCTGAGCTTGTTCGCTCGACGGTACTCGGCCGCGGCACCCTGCCAATCCCAATCGAATGTCTTCAGCATGAATGCTCGGGCAGCGTGTGCTTCCGCCAGCTTCGGATCGATCCGAAGGGCTTGCTCGACGGCCCCACGCGCTTCGGCGACGTCTTTCGTCGATCCAAAGAATTCAACCAAGCGGGTGTGCGCTGACGCGAGACGGACCCAGG
>JBDSZM010000394.1:0-2958 GCA_039925165.1 Burkholderiaceae bacterium | reverse complement strand
CGCGAGACCGGCGTGGCCTACCTCGCCTGCGGACATCACGCGAGCGAGCGCGACGGCGCGGCCGCCGTCGGTGCCCACCTGGCCCGCGAGTTCGGGCTCGAACATGAATTCATCGACCTCCCCAATCCCGGCTGAGCGCCCGGCTGAATGCCCACGGCCGATCGCCCTCACGATGGGCGACGCCTGCGGCATCGGGCCGGAAATCATCTGCCGCTTGTATCGCCTGCCCGCGGCGGTGACGCAAGGGTGCTTCGTGGTCGGCGACATGGCGGTGATGCGGCGCGCCGCCGCCTGGACCGGTGGCCTGCTGGCCCTGGCGCCAATCGAGCGGCCGGAGCAGGCTTTCGACGTGCCGCCTGGCTGCGTGCCCGTGCTGGCGCCGACGGGCCTGCCTGCGGACCTGGCTGACGCGCCGAGCGGTCGCATCGACCGCCGCGCCGGCGCCGCCGCCGCGCTGTGCATCGAAGCGGCCGTCGGCCATGCACGTGCCGGCGAGATCGCGGCCATCGTCACGGCCCCGATCCACAAGGAGGCCCTGGCGGCCGCCGGCATCGGCTACCCCGGCCACACCGAAATGCTGCAGGCGCTGGCGAGCCCGGGCGGCGCCCCGGCACCGGTGCGCATGATGCTGGCCAACGACGAACTGCGCACCGTGCTGGTCACGATTCATCAGTCGCTGCGCAGCGCGATCGACGCCGTGACCTTCGATGCGGTGCTCGAGACGCTGCGCATCGCGCACCGTGCCGCCGCCGGTTGGGGCCAGGCCGGGCCGCGGATCGCGGTGGCCGGGCTGAATCCGCACGCCGGCGAGGGGGGGCTGTTCGGCGACGAGGAGTTGCGCATCATCGCGCCGGCGATCCGTGCCGCCTGCGCCGAGGGCATCGACGCACGCGGTCCCTTTGCGCTGGACACCGTCTTCATGCGAGCCCGGCATGCGCCGGCGGCCGGGCATCCGGGCGAATTCGACATCGTGGTCGCGATGACGCACGACCACGGTCTGATACCGGTCAAGTACCTCGGTGTCGAACACGGTGTCAATGTGACGCTCGGCCTGCCGTTCGTACGCACCAGCCCCGACCACGGGACCGCGTTCGACCTGGCCGGCACCGGCCGGGCCGATCCGTCGAGCCTGCTGGCGGCACTGCGGATGGCGCGCCGGCTCTCGCAAGCCGCGGCCTGACCGACCTCAGACCGGGGTCGCGCTGGCGCGCAGCGCGGCGAGTTGCTTGCGGGCCCGTTGCGTCGCGCGCTCCATCAGGTAGGCGCTCTCGACCGCGCGCAGCCGCCCGCTCTCGCACATCCGCGCCAGCATGCGGGTCGTCATCGAGATGGTCTCCTGGTGCGCCCGGCCGCGCGTGAAGACGAAGAAGCTGCGCGCCGGGCTGACATAGGTCAGCCGCACCTTCTGCCACTCGTCCTTGAGCAGCATCTGGTAGGCGAAGCCGAGTTTGATGTGGTCCATCAGCTGCGGCCCGCGGGTCGGTTCCGGCGGCTCGAGGCTCTGCATGTCCAGCGGCACCGCCGCGCCGAGATCGAGCGGTGCATCGTCGGTGCTCGGGGCCTCGCCGACGGGCTCGGGGTCGAGCTCGATGTCGACCGTGCGCGACCAGTCGACCGCGCTCGGCTCGACCAGCCCGACCTGTTGCGCCTCGGCAGGCGAGAAGCGCTGCTCGAGTTCGGCGTCGGCCATCTCGGGCAGGGCATCGGAGGCGGTCAGCGTCTCGTAGCCAGGCACCGGCGTGGCGAAGACGTGCTCGGCCTGCTTCATCATCATGTTGTAGTCGAGCTCAGACAGCGGCGTGCCCTTGAGCGACTCGGCGTGCGCCGGCAGCAGCTGGCCGAAGAACTCTTTCTGCGCCGCTTCGGGCCAGCCGATCAGCTGCATGCCGGCGTTCAGGTCCTTCATGAGCTGCGGCAGCTGCATCAGGAACTTCTTGCGCAGCATCGGCGAACCCTTGGGCTGCACGCTCATCACCAGGTCGCGCGCTGCGCGGCGAAAGCGCTTGGCTAGGTCGGAATCGGCCCCTCCATCGCGCACCGCGGCGACCAGCGCCTGGCTCCAGACTTGGGCCACGAAGTCGCGCAGGTAAGGCTGCAGCGCCATCGGCCGCAGCCCCGCCTGTAGCGCAAGCATGTAGCGCTGCTGGACCAGCAGTTCCGATTCCTTGGCCTCTAGGGTACTGGCCGCCGGCGACTGCGCGACCTCGACCTGGGTTTGCTGATTGATGAACGCTTCGAGCTCGCCGAGCTTGGCCGAATAGAGATCGATCTGGTCGAAATCGCCCTCGACGATCTCTTGCACCAGCTCGCGCACGCGCTGCAAAAACTGCTTGCCGGGTCCGTTCTCGAAGTCGTCGAAGGCGCAGGCGAGCGATGCGATCCGGTTGACGAACCGGCGCACCGGGTGCCGCCGCGACGAGAAAAAGGTGGCGTCGTTGAGCGCGACCCGCAGCACCGGCAGCTGCAGGCGCGCGATCTGGCGCGCCATCTGCGGCGGCACCCGCGAGTCGGACAGGATCTGGTCGAACAGGCTGCCGACGACGTCGATCACCATGTGATCGAGCTTGCCCGGCGAGGCCTGCAACAGTTCCTCGCGGTGCGCGCGGATCAGATTTACCGCCATCATGCCGACGTCGCTTTCGGCGAAGTTCGTCGCCACGTCGTAGGGCGAGACCGGGGCGCCCTCGCCGGCACTGCGCCGCAGCGTGCGGACGGAGGTGTCGAGCGCTCCGGGTCCGCTGCTGAGGGCGGTGAGCCGGCGCAGCAGGTGCATCAGCTGGGCATCGGCCTGTGCCGACACCGTGCCGCCGGCGAGCGCGCCGCGCGCACTCGCGGCGCTGCCCATCCCGCTGCTGCCACCACCACCCCCACCACCACCGCCGTCGCCACCACCGCCACCGCCACCGCCACTCAGACCGCTGGCGCCGACCATGCGCGTGCCCGTGGAGCCGCCGGTTG
>JBDSZM010000393.1:0-14574 GCA_039925165.1 Burkholderiaceae bacterium | reverse complement strand
GCTCGCGCGCGGCCACTGCCGCCCGCAGTCGCGCTTCCTCCTGCGCGGGCCAGTCCACCCCGTCGCGCGCAAGCGCCCGGATCCGAGCCGCTTCGGCACAGGCGGCGGCCAGCTTCATCTGGCCGGGCCCCTCGCCGTACTCCTGCGATAGCCGGTACTGGCGCTCGACCTCTGACCCCTTGACGGTGTAGCGGACCAACAAAGTCCGCGTCCCATCCGGCGCGATGCGCAACTGCAAGCCGCAGTCAAGCGTGAGCTTGTAGGCCTGCGCGCGTGGCTTGTGGGCGTCGATCGCTCTGACGGTCAAGAGCGGCATCTGCGTTGTCGTCGACCCGTCGGCCGACCTCAATCTGACTGCCTACCGTGTGCGGTTACGAATCCGAACACCCGTCGGACAACTCTCGCGTGCAAAAGAGCGATCTACCGGCAGTCAGGCGTTCCTTCTAATCCGACATTTGGGCGACGCGACGTGCGCCGCAGAGGAGGCAAGGAGAATGACAACCATCGACATTCAAACCGACGAACAAGACGACGGTCTGACGAGCTTCACTCCCCTGGCGTGGCTGATCCTTGCGCCTTTTGTTGTTGCGTTTTGCAGTTGGCTCAGCTCCGCACTCTCGTAGTTCTGGTCGAATCCGAACATCCACCTGCGACGCCACAAGCCGATATCCAAATGAGCAAGCGACGGGTCGGCGCGGAGCGTCGGTTGGTGTGGCGAATCAGCCAGTTGGACCCGCAGGGTGAATGGGTCGATCCTGGCACCGTCGAAACGGATATTTCCGAAGCAGCCAGAGATGTCGCTTCCGGCAGCAGTTGGGCATCATCGTCCTTCGATCTGCTCCAGGGTGTCGAGGTCACGGAGGACGACCCCGACACGATGCCGGCCGAGCTGTACGACGAGCTCTTTGATGCTCACACCGCAGGTCTGGACGGGAGACCGAAAACCCCACCAAAGCGATGAGGCTTCTGGGGTTCCTCGCCCGGACGACGACGCCGTTCATCTCAATCACTGCATCTTCATGTCTTCCTCTTCCCTCCGCTAGACCAAGGCACTCCTGAGGGGCCTATAGAACCTGTCCAGCTTGGCCAACTCGGCGCGGATCGCCGGCAAAAAGCCAGTTCGACGACCTCGGCTGCCGAGGATCAAGCTGTCAAGGTAGCTCTGGCAGGCGTTGGCGTCCCACCAGGTGCTGCAAGTCGGCTTCGCGCCGGTCAAGAGCATCGTCGAGGACGCCTTCGAGCGCGGACTGAGTCGACCGATGACGCCCTATTGGGGCGTGCGCCGGCGAGCCGACCTCTACATGGCCGCGGTCTGCGAGATCTGGCAGGGCGAGCACGCCAATTTCACCTTCGTTCCGGTGCTTTCCGAGCCCTTGTCCGGCGACGCGTGGACCGGCCGCACGGGTCTGGTCCACGAGGCGATATGGCCGAATTTCCCGACAGGAAAGGCCACGAGGTCTACGTGTGCGGCTCGGTGAGGATGGTCGAGGCCGCGATCCCGGCGTTCATTGCGCCGGGCGCCGAGGAGGACTTCTGCTTCTTCGTCGCCTTCATGCCGTCGGCCCGGCCTGGCGGGAGCCGGCGCTGCCGGCTGAACGCAGGCGATGAGCACCGCCGCACGATCGCCCCGCGTCGCTACCGCCGTGCGGTTCGTCACCCCGCTACCCGTGCCGCCATTGATCTGGCGCACGCAGCGCAGCCGCCCGCGCTGAGACAATCGCCAGCACTCCTGTGAACACATTCCTTAAGATCGAAGAGCCGGCGCGCCCGCCGACGGCGCGGTTCGCCCTGTGGCAGCTCGGATTTCGCCCGTTCTACTTGCTGGCGAGCGGCTTCGCCGCGCTGTCCATCGCGCTCTGGGCGTTGCAATTCTCCGGCTCGCTCGGACATCCCTACCTCGCGGGGCCGATGTGGCATGCGCACGAGATGCTGTTCGGCTTCATCCTCGCCGTCATCGTCGGCTTTCTCTTCACCGCCGGCCGCAACTGGAGCAATCGGCCCACGCCAACAGGTGCCGCACTCGCCGCCCTCGCCACCCTGTGGCTGGCCGCCCGCATCCTCGTGCTGACGCCGTTCGGCTGGGCGGCTGCGATCGCCAACGTCGCCTTCCCCCTGGCGGCGGCGATCGCCCTGGCGCGACCCTTCATCGCCGCCGGCAGCCGGCGCAACTACTTCTTCATCGCGCTGCTGCTGCTGCTGTCGGTGGCCGCGGCAACCGTCCATCTCTCACAGCTTGGCGTCGTCCGCATGCCGGGCTTTGCCGGCATCCAGATCGGGCTCGACGTCGTCCTCTTCATCGTCGCGGTGATGGCTGGCCGGGTCGTGCCGATGTTCACCAACAACGGCGTTCGCGGCGCTGCAGCGAGCCGGCAGCCGTGGCTCGAGCGGCTCGCACTCGGCGTCCTGCTCGTGCTGATGCTCGGCGACGCACTGCAGCTGCACGGGCCCGGCCTGGTTGCCCTGCTCGCCGTGGGTGCCCTCGCGCATCTCGCCCGCTGGATCCTCTGGCAGCCGTGGAAGACCTTGCGCGCGCCGATCGTCTGGGTGCTGCACGCGGCCTATTTCTGGATCCCGCTTCACCTGCTGCTGCGCGCGTTCGCCGAGCTCGGTCTCGTTTCCGCCTCAGCCGCGACGCACGCGCTCACGGTCGGGGCGATCGGCGGAATGATCATCGGCATGATGACCCGCACAGCGCTCGGCCACACCGGCCGCCCGCTCGTCGCTGGGCGCGTCGAAGTCGCCTGCTACCTGCTCGTGCTGCTTTCGGCACTGGTCCGGGTCTTCCTGCCGCTGGCGGTGCCGGAGCACAGCGTGCTTGCCGTGTCGTGCTCGGCGGCGCTCTGGTCGGCCGCCTTCGGCCTGTACGCGCTGCGCTACTGGCCGATCCTCACCCGCCCACGACTCGACGGCAAGCCGGGCTGAGGCATGGACTACGCGGTTCTGAAGGTCGTCCACCTGGGAGCGGTTGCGCTGTCGCTCGGCGGCTTCTTCACGCGCGGTCTGGCGTCGCTGCGCGGCGCGAGCTGGGTGCGCAGCCGGCCGGCGCGCACGCTGCCGCACATCGTCGACACGGTGCTTCTGCTCTCGGCACTGGCGATGGCCTGGATGCTTCGGCTGACGCCGGCGAACGCACCCTGGCTCGGCGCCAAGATCGTCGGCCTGCTGCTCTACATCGCGCTCGGCATCGTCGCGCTCCGGCCGGGCCGTCCCTGGCGCTGGCGCGCGGCCGCGTGGCTCGCGGCGCTGGCGGTGTTCGCGTGGATCGTGTCGGTCGCGTCCCTCAAAACGCCGCTCGGCTTCTTCGCGGCGATGCTGCCGCCGAGCGGGAATCCGTGATCGAGCGCAGGGCCCCGGCCCTTCGGCGAGCGCACGATAGGCCCATGACTGCACGTCGCCCACGAGTCGCCTGATTCGAACCCAACCATTCGAAGGCTGGCGTCCCGCATCGTGGACCCAGGTACATTCCAGCTTCAACGGGAGCAGTCATGGAAGAGAGCCCTGAGCAGGCCTACACCGAGCTTTTGCGCCAGCTGGCCAGTCCTTTTGGAACGGCGCCAGAGGTCCTTGCGAACAAGTTCCGCGACGTCGAGCGCCTGCACTCGATGGGACAGGTCACCGACTGGCAGCTGCAGAACGCGCGCGCGGCGTACGCCCGGGCGCCGGGCAGCAAGATGGCTGAGGCCGCTGACTGGGCGCTGGAGAAGGCGAAGGAAGGTCTGCACGTCGGTGCCGAACGGGTCCGCGACGCCACCCGGGCGGCGGTGACCACGTACACGCTGCGCAACCCCTTGCGAGCGATCCTGATCGCCGCCGGCACCGGCGCGCTCTTGATGGGGCTGGTCTCCATACTGTTGCGCTCGGAATCGCGGACTGTCGGACGCCGGGTTGAATGATGCGGGAAGCGATGTCCTCGAATCCGTAGGTCCCTGATTCGAGCCCAGGTCGGGGAGCCCGGAGACAACGGCACGACAGGCACTCGAAGTGGCGGCGACGACTTTTCGCCGCTTGCGGGCCGAGGAGCAGTTCCCCCGCAGCCATCATGATCGACGCCATGTCACTGCGGCCGGGATGCGTCCGGTTGCGCTGCTTGCTCGAGCCAGGCGGCCTGCTCCATCGATAGACGCTCGACTTCGCTGCACGCAAATGCCTGACACAGGGACGTGGCCGTCTGCACTGATCGCAACCACGCCGGCCACGCACCGAAGATTGCACCCACACGCGCGTCGGCAGTGGTTGTGGCGGTCCAGGGCGGTGATCTCTGCGTGGCGCGACCCTGCCCGTGACCCGGGAGTGCCTTGAAGTTCAAGGTCTGCTCACGTTGCAGGCATCCCAAGACGAACCAGCCGACCCGTTCATAGGGCTTGAAACAGGATCGCCAGAGATCCGGAACGGTCGAGAAGTGGGCAAACATTTCGTTCCTTTCGTGAACGGCGCCCGTCGGCGCCACGCGGTTTCGGCCGCGGGGGAAGGCGCGCGTCAGCGCGTTCTGCGGCAGGTGCGGTCGGCGTGGGTCACGGTGGACCCTGGTGGCTCGTCCGTGCATCGTCAACTCACGCGGCCTGCGCAACGGCCTTGCTTCGCGCCTGCGGGTGTTCTCGTGAGCCCTGCCCACTGAGCGTTGCCTCGCGCGCGGTCTTCGGCGCGACATGGATGGGCTCAAGGGTCTTGCGGGAACCTGAATCGAGCCATGTCCCGCCCGTAGACAGTCTGGCGCTGCCCCGGTGCGAACCCTTGGGCATGACCAGAACGTCGCACTTCGCGCTCGACAGGACCCGCTGGGCCACGCTGCCGAGCAGGAAGTCGCACATGGCCGATTGCCCGTCCTTGCCCACCACGACGAGGTCGGCGCCGGTCTCCAACTGCGTCTCGAGAGTCAGCCGGCGCGGGTCGCCATGGTCGACCGACGCCCGCGCGCCTTGGAGACCCATGGATGCGAGCATCGAACGCAGCCGCGCGATGGCACGTTGCTGCTCGCCGTCGCCGACTTCGCGTATGACTCTCGCCGGCACGTCGCTGGCCCGCATCCTGTCCATGCGCCGGGTGCTCAGTGCATGAAACACATGCAGTGAGGCTGCCGATGCCAGCGCACTCGTGCTCCGCACCATCGACTCGTGATCCGAGCCGAGGTCGACCGCCACCAGCACGCGCCGGTAGTCGTCCAGGGCTGCTTGTTTGGCCAGCAGCACCGGTCGACGGACCAGCCTCAGGAGTTGCTCGGTGGGGGTGCCGAGGATAAAGCTCCGCAAGGGGTTCACACGCTTGAATCCGATCACCAGCAGGTCGGCTTCGTCGGCCATGCGGCAGACGTGCTCGAGAGGACGGTCGACCCGAACCACCTGGCTGACATGCACGTCGTGACGGCCGGCCACCTCGGCGGCAAGGCGACCCAACGCCGCATGCGCGGCAGCGACCTTGGGGTCGATGCCGGTCGAAGCGCCTGGCCAGGTTCGAGATCGCTTGTATGCGTCGGAATCGACGACATGCAGCAAGGTCACGCGCGCCTCGTGCTGAGCCGCGATCAGCGCCGCTCGCCGCACCGCGTTGTTGCCAGCATCCGAAAAGTCGGTCGTCACCAGAATGGAATTGAGCGCAATCATGAACATCTCCGCGAGGGGTGAGCACGCCAAGGCGTGTCGATCGACGTGCAGGCATCCGCCCGGGTGCGATGGCGATCGCCCCGATTCGGCGCCAACGCGCTGCCGTCGAGTGAATGGATGGCACGCAAGCGCGCGCCGCGCGGTGCTACGTCGTGTAGTCGCCGCTGGCTTCGGGCTGGAAGAGCAGTGCGCCGACTTCCGCAGCGCCCTGGCCACCGCTGGGCGTTCGCCACCGGGCGATGGAACCCACGCGGCGGCCGATCAGGCTGGCTCCCACCGGCGACAGGACGGAGACGAACCCGAGGGCGGGTTCCGCATCGGACGGATAGCAAACCGTCAGGCAATAACGTCTGTGGCTGGCAAGGTCGATCAGTTCCACTTGCGAATACATCGTCACGACGTCGGCCGGGACCTGGCGCGAAGGCACCTGTTCGGCCGCATCGAGCACGCCGTCGATGGGGCAGCCGAGACGCGTTGCCCAGGTTTCCCCGGGGCCGTGGATCAACCGTTGGAGACGAACATGATCAAGTTCGGTGAGCGTGCGCTCGTCTTGTGTCACGACTTCCATGGGGCACTCCTGTCGAATGACGGTGCACCTGCCGAAAGCAGGCACGCACCGAAGCGCTGGGCGAGGGGCCCGGCGATCGAAGGTTTGCGCAGAAGGGGGAAGCGGATCGCCGGGCTTAGGGATGTGCGGCCGGCTGGAGGAGCCGCGCCGCACGCCAGATGCACGCCGCAGGCACAGACCCGGCCAAGCCAGCCTGGAAGGCTGCTTGCAAGGCTGCGCTGGTTCGCATAGACGAGGGCACGTTGAAGCTCATGCCGCCGATGGTAGCCGCAATGCCCTGACGGCAGCGACCAGCGCTGCATAGGCCTTGTCGTCATTGCCGATATAGGGTCCCGTTCGCAGTGAGTGGCGTCGCACGGGTTTCAGGCATTGCGCAGGATCGCTGCCCTGGCGGCTCGTCAGTCAGGAGACCGCTCGATGCCGGTCAGAGGCAGTGCCGTCAAGCAGCGCTCGAGTGGCGACGTTCGATATGCATCCTTCGCCGAGCGACAGGCGCAGCGGGGGGACGCTGGTTCAGCCGTCGAATCGGCCGCGCAATGGAAGCGAGCATGAGCGTGGGTGACGACGCCATGGTGCCTTGCGAGAGCGTGGCTTAGTGGCTGACGCTGCAGTGGGCGCCGGGTTGCGTCGCCTGACCCAGCCAGGCGATCAGGTCGGCCCGTTCGCGCGGGTCCTTCACGCCGGCATAGCCCATGGCCGTGCCTGGCACGGCCTGCATCGGTGCCAGCAGGAAGACGTCGAGGCTGCGTGCGTTCCAGACGATCTTCGAGTTGCGCAGGGCCTTCGTGTACCCGTCGAAGCCCGGTGCGGTGCCGGCACGTCGCCCGAACAGGCCGCAATGCTGTGGGCCGGTGCGGTTGGCCTCGATGGCGTGGCAGGCGGCGCAGCGCGCGTAGACCTGCTGGCCGCGTTGCAGGGTCGCGGCATCGGGTGGCTTGCCGGAAGCGACCTGTGCCGCAACCGGCAACGCCATTGCCGCCACGGCGAATCCGACGGCCACCAGGATGCGCCGGCCGTTGCTCATGACATGAAGGCCGACGGCACCGGGTTCTCGCCCAGCGCCTGGCGCAGCACGGCCCAGTGCATCGCCTCGTCGCCGAGGATGCTGGCCGCCACCTGTGCCAGTGCCTTGTCGGCGAACAGCGGCACCGCGCCCAGGTAGGCTGAGATCGCGCCCTTCTCGAGGCCGGCGGCGAAGCGAAGCACGTCGGCCTGCGACTTGAGCTTGTCCACCGGAAAGCTGTATTTCGGCTTGGCAGCGATGGGCTGCCCGCCGAGCTTGTGCACCGTGGCGGCAATCGCGGCGGCATGTTCCTTGTGGTGGCCCTGGAACGCCACGGCGAGGCCGAGCACGTCCTTGGCTAGCAGCCCGCTCTCGGCGCCGATCTGATAGGCCGCAACGGCCTCGTACTCCGCGCCGAGTGCGGTGTTGAGGATGCGCACGTCGGCCTCGACGTGGGCGGCGCTGACCTTCGTGCCGGCCGCCAGCGCGTCGCGCCCGCCGAGCAGGGCCACGGCACCGGCCGACAGCACGAGGCCCGATCCGGCCAGGGCGCGGCGGCGCGACAGCAGCAACAAATCCGGCGGCAACACAAATCTCTGACCGGTCATGGTCATCTCCTTGGGTGGGTGGGGAAAAAGGGGGAAAGATCGGACGCGTTCAGCCCGGCCTGTCGGGACGGATGCGTCCTTGGCGCTGCAATTCAGCCAGCACATGGGCGACCACGGCGTCGCAACGTTCGCCCGCGAAGGCGTACACCTCGAGTGCATGCGCTTCGACCTGCGCACCCAGTGCGTCACGCAGCATCGAGCGAGCACGCAGGTAGCGGGTCTTCACGACGGCGTCGCTGACCCGCAGGCACGATGCGGTCTCGGCGACGCTCATCTCCTGCACGGCGCGCAGGATGAACACGCTGCGGTAGATCGACGGCAGGCTGTCGATCGCACGCTGCAGCAGCGCGCGCGTCTGTCGACGCTCGGCCTGGGCCTCGGGGGCAGCGGTGGCAGGCGCGCTGAAGGCCAGCATGTGCTCCATCGCGGGCTCGGCGTCGCAGTCCTGCATGTGGTCGAGCGCGACGGTTCGGCCGCGACGGCGCTGCGAGTCGAGCGCCACGTTGATGGCGATCCGCGCCAGCCACGTGCCCAGCGCACAGTCGCCACGAAAAGAGGCCAGCGTCGAGAAGGCCCGCAGCCAGGCTTCCTGCACCACGTCTTGCGCCTCGGCGTCGTCGCTGACCACCCCGCGTGCGCTGCGGAACAGGAGACGGTTGTGCTGCCGCATGAGGGCCTCGAACGCGACGGCTTCGCCACGTCCTGCGCGGGCCAGCCATTCGACGTCGGCCGACAACCGGTTGGCTGTGACGGGCTCATCGTGCGTCAGGGCGGCGTGCATGGCGTGCTCTCGATGGGTTGTGGGCTTGTCGTCGTTAGACGCAGGCGGGGCCGAAAGGTGACAAACCACTTCCGGCGGCGTGGCGATGCGGGTACGCATGATGTCTTTGGCGCGCATGCCGATTCTCCTGGGCTGACGGGGCTCGAGCCGGATCCACGCACCGACGTGCGGGTGGGTCGTCCGACCGGTCCGATCGGCTTGTCGGAGTATATCGCCCTACGATATAAATCAGATAGGACTTGAAGCCACCACGGCAACGGACGACACTTCGGTATGCCTCACCTGCTTGCATCAACACCGCCTTCGATCGCGCCACGTTCTGCCGCTCGTACGGAGGGCGGGCCGCTGAACAGTGCCGATTACGTGCGCCTGGCCGCGTTCCGCCACGCCCTGCGCAGCTACCTGAACTTCAGCGAGGTCGCGGCGGCACGCATTGGCGTCACCGGGCAGCAGTACCAGGCCCTGCTGGTGGTGCGGGCCATGCCGTCGTCCAGGGACATGACGGTCAGTGAGCTTGCGCGCCAGTTGCTGATCAAGCACCACAGCGCCGTCGGGCTGGTCGATCGGCTGGTCGATCAGGCATTGCTGGTGCGCAAGGCGTCGCGCGAGGATGCGCGCAAGGTCGAGCTTCGGCTCACGGCCAAGGGTTCACGCGCGCTCGGCCGCCTGGCCGACACCCACCGCGACGAACTGGTGCATGCCGGTCCGCAGCTCACGGCGCTGCTGGACGGGATCACGCGAACTTGTGCTCCGGGTCCCGGGCCATGACACCCGTGGTTCGGACCCTGCCCAAGTTGTTGCACGCGGTGCGGGCTTGTCGCGTCTGCGAAGCGCACCTGCCGCTCGGCCCGCGGCCCGTGCTGCAGGCCGGCGCCGGCGCCCGGATCCTGGTGGTCGGCCAGGCCCCGGGCGCGCGGGTGCATGCCAGCGGTGTGCCCTGGGACGACGCCAGTGGCGACAGACTGCGTGCCTGGATGGGCATCGACAAGGCGGTCTTCTACGACGCTGAGCAGATCGCATTGATCCCCATGGGCCTGTGCTACCCCGGCCGCGGCACCGGCGGCGACCTGCCGCCCCGACCGGAATGTGCCCCGCTGTGGATGGCAGCGTTGCTGGCCCAGTTGCCGCGGATCGAATTGACACTGCTGATCGGCTTGCACGCGCAGCGTCACTTTCTCGGCAGCGCGCGCCAACGCACCTTGACCGAGACGGTTCGTCGATGGCAAGACCATGCCCCCGAGCGGATGCCCTTGCCCCATCCGTCGCCGCGCAACACGCCCTGGTTCCAGGCTCACCCATGGATAGAGCATGAATTGCTGCCCGCATTGCGCGGCAGAGTCCGCCAGTTGGTCGCCGGCTGACGCGTCTGAGCATCGAGGCTCGATATCGACGCGGAGGTCGCCGCCCGTTGACCGGTGTCGAATGGATGCGCCGGGCTCAATAGCCCGCGGCCGGGCCATCGCTGCGCGGATGTCGCGGCCATGGTCGATCAGGTGCACATACGTCTGCAGCTGTCCCTGGCGCGGGGCTGCCGCCACCCCTGCGGGGCAGGTGAACTCAACCGAGAAATACGGGCTCGCCGAGATTGAGCATCAGTCGGTTGGCCCAGGCAAAGATGGCCACGGCGTGCACCAGATCCAGCATCTCCAACGCCGACAGGCCGGCCGCGCGCACGCCGGCCAGATCGGCGGCAGCGAAGCGCGCCGGCTCGCGCGTCAGCGTCACGGCCAGTTGCACCACGGCGCGTTCGCGCGGGCTGGTGCCGGCGCTCATCGGATCGGAGAAGAGCTGGTGGATCACGTCGTTGCGCTTGGCCAGCTGCTCGAAACGCTGGGCGTGCACCGCGGCGCAGTAGACGCAGCCGTTGATGCGCGAGACGGCCGCACTGGCCAGTTCGCGCTCGGACCGCGACAGACCGCCCGGCGCATACATGATGGCGTTGAAGACCAGCGAGCGTTCGTTCAGGATGCGCGGCTGGTGTGCCAGCAAACGGTAGTAGTCGGAAGTTCTGGCTTTCGGATGGCTGCTCTCCAGCACCGCCAGCTGCGCCGGCGTGGCCTGCGCCAGATCGAGCACCGGCAGCCAGGCGCGCCACTCCAGGCTTTCGCTGGTGTAGCCGTTGACGCGCACCGGCTCGCCGGGTTTGGGCAGATGGGCCGGGTGCACGAAGGGCGCTGCATCGCTCGCCGGGGCCAGTGGAGCCGCCGCTTCCCCGACCGGTGCCGCCGCCATTGCCTGCAGGCCGGCCAGCACACGCACCTGGTAGGCGACGAAGCCGATCAGCTGGGCCAGCACGACCACCTCGGCGGTGTCCAGCCCGGCGGCCGGCAGCGTCAGCAGCGCGGCGCGGTCGCCATCCACGGGCCGCTCGGTCAAGGTGCGGGTGAAGGCGAGGATGGTTTGCAGGCGCCCGTCGCCAGGCACCGGCTCGCCGTTCAGCGCGGCGAGCTGCACCTCGTTCGGCCGGTCGCCAGCGAGCAGGCGGTCGCGGTAGTGCGCCTGCAGTGCAGCACTGCCCGACAGGCAGGCCACCCGATGCGCCGCGAGCAGCCGCTCGCCCATCGACAGGCCTGGCAGGGCGGCATCGAAGATGGCGTCGTAGCTGCCTTGCGTGGCGGCCACGACCTTGTCGCGCTGGTGGCGAACCGCGGACACCGGACTGGTAGCGGCCAGCGGCACCAGGGCATCGACGAGGTCGAGGTTTGGATTGATCTCAGGCATGGTGGTCACTCTGGTTTTTGGCTTGTTCGAGGAATCGGAGCACGCCGGCCCACGACGCTTCATTGGCATGGGCGTTTGCCGGGGCACTGCCGCCGCTGGTGCTGAGCCGCCCCGACACCGGATGGGCATGGACGAGCTGCGTGGTCGGTACGTAGGGGAAGACGATGGAGTGGCCGGCAGCGTCGAAGTCCAGATGTTCGACCTCATGCGGGTGCTGGAACTGCGCCAGCCGCTCGGTCACCATCCGGCTGTACAGGCTGGACGGCCACGCGCCGTCGTCGCCGGCCGACAGCAGCAGCACCGGCCCGCGGATGCGCTCGACGCGGATGCGCGCTCGCTCCACCGCGTCGGCATCCTGCAGCGCCGTCAACAAGGCGTTGGCGTGGCGGCGTGGCGGCGCGCCCTCGTCCCACGGCGCCCAGCGGGCGCTGCGGTTGTCCTGCCACAGGTGCGGCAGCGGCTGTCCGCGAAAGATCCACGCCGGACCTTCGCGGCTGGCGGGGCCGAGGGCCGGATCGCAGGCATTCTGCGCGCTGTGCACCAGCGCGCCGGGCACGTATCCGATCACGGCAGAAACCCACTGCGGGAACAGCGAAGCCAGCAGCAGCACCAGTTCGCCGCCGCGCGACTGGCCGCTCAGCGCGACAAAGCCGTTGCCCGGTTTCAGCTGGCGGTGCATCCACTGCAGCGCGGTCTCGAAATACTCGAGGCGGGTGTTCGAGATGTAGTCCGACAGACCGGGCGCCTTGAAGTAAGCCAGCGCCAGCGCCACGTAGCCGTGCGATGCGTACAGTGCGGCGCGCGGTTCGTTGATACCGCCGCCCGAGCCGTTGAGCACCATGACCGCCGGCGCGGCACGCCCATCGGCGCGCGTCGCGGGCAGGAACAGCGTGCCCACCAGACCCTCTTCGCGCAGTTCGAGGCGCGTCAGGCCGGGGCCTGCCAGCCGCTGCACGAAGCCGCCGTGCACGTCCGGTGCCGCGAAGCGCCGCACCTCGACTTCGGTGAGCAACGCCATCGCGGCTTCGGCAGCGAACACCTCGCTCGGCGCGCCGCCGCGGTCGGGCACCTGCGACCAGATCAGACCCATCGGTGCCACGCCGGCATAACTGCCCGAGACCGGCGCATCGCGCTGCAGGTCCACCACGCCGTCGGCGTCGGCACGGAAAGTCGCGGCGGACCGCCAGGCCACGTCCGGGCCGCGCTGCGTGCGGGTGTGCAGGCTGATCTCTTCACCGGGCGCCAGCCGCGAGACGACGACGCGCCGCGGCACATCGATCAGCGCATCGGCGGGCGTGATGTCGAGCATCGCGGCGCGGCTACTTGCCGACGCGCGTCACCTGCATCGCCGTCGTGCGGTCGCTCAGCAGCGGCGTCACCTTCAGTCCCTTCTTCGCGGCCCAGATGTTCTGGTAGTGGAACTAGGGGATGTGGCCGACATCGTCGGTGACCAGCTTGACGGCATGGCGGAAGATCGCCTCGCGCCGGCGCGCGTCGAACTCGATGGTGGCGGCGTCCAGCGCCTTGTCGACCGACTCGTTGGAATAGCGGCCCCAGTTGTTGTTGCCGCGCCCGCGCTTGGCGTCGTGGGTCGCCAGCGTCTGCAGCAGGCCGTAGCCGGCTTCGCCGGTGCCGTTGCCCCACGCGATCACACTGACCGCAAATTCGTTCTTCGTCGCCCGGCTCGAATACACCGACCAGGGGACCACCTCGACCTTGGTCTTGACGCCGATGCGGGTCCAGAACTGGGCCACCGCCTGCACTGTCTCCGGCGCCTGCGGGTAGCGGTCACCGGGCACGTGGATCGTGACCTGGAAACCCTGCGGCAGCCCCGCCGCAGCGAGCAGCTTCTTGGCCTGCTCGACGTCGTACGGGATCGCCGGGATGTCCGGGTTGTAGCCGAACGTGTCCTTGGGCATCCACTGGTTCGCCACTGTCACGGTGCCTTGCAGGACGCGGTCGGCGATGCCCTTGCGGTTGACGGCCAGCGACAGCGCCTGGCGCACGCGCCGGTCCTGCAGCGGGTTCTGCGCCAGCGGCTTGCCGTCGTTGTCGGTGACGAACTCGTTCGGTCCCGGGCGCTGGCTCGGCTGCAGCAGCAGCACCCGCAGGCCCGGGTAGGTGTAGACGCTGACCGATGGCGTCCTGCGCAGCTTCTCGACGTCGGTCACCGCCACCTTGTCGATCACGTCGACATCACCCGCCAGCAACGCCGCCGTGCGTGCGGCGCCGTTGTTGATGAAGCGGTAGTTGACCTTCTCCCACAACGGCTTGGGCCCGTAGTACGTGGGGCTGCGTTCGAACACCGTGCGGTCACCCGGGCTGTACGAGACGAACTTGTACGGCCCGGTGCCGACGACCGCGCGGCCGGCGTTGTAGTCCTCGGTCTTGGCGGCCTCGCCGACATGCCGGCTGACGATGTAGATCGACGCGATGTCCAGCGGCAACATCGGATTCGGCGTGTTGGTCTTGACGATCACGGTGTGCGCGTCTTTTGCGGTCGTGGATTCGACCGTGCGCAGCGCGCCGGTGTACGACGCCACGGTGCCGGGCACGCTGCGCGCGCGCTGAAACGAGAACACGATGTCGTCGGCGGTGAACGGCTTGCCGTCCTGCCACTGGATGTCGCTGCGCAGCTTGAATTCCCAGGTCCGGTCGTCCAGCGCCTTCCAGCTCGACGCGAGCGCCGGCTCGAGCTTGCCGCCGTCGCGCGAGTTGATGATCGAATCCCAGAAGTGCAGCGCCAGCGAGCGGTCGCCGGCGTGGTTGTTGAGCTGCGGGTCGACTGATGAAACGGGGTCGGCAAAGCCGATCGACAAGGTCTGGCCGTTGACGGCCGCGCTGCCGAGCGTGATGGCGGCCAGCACGGCGGCAGCGATGATCCGGCGATGATTCATAGGGGGTCCCTTCGTTGGCAGGTGGATAGACAGATCAGGCGGCGTCGTTCAGATGGCAGGCGCTGGCATGTTCGATCGCGATGCCGCGCAATCGCGGCACTTCAGTCTTGCAGCGCTCGAAGGCCTGCGGGCAGCGTGGATGGAAATGGCAGCCGGACGGTGGCGCCGTCGGGCTCGGGATCTCGCCGCGGATCGTGCTGAAGACCGCGCGCCGCTGGGTGATGCGCGGAATCTCGGCCAGCAGCGCTCGAGTGTACGGATGGTTCGGCCGTGCGAAGAGTTCGGCCACCGGCGCACGCTCGACGACGCGGCCGAGGTACATCACCGCGACACGGTCGCACAGGTGTTCGATGACCCCCAGGTCATGGCTGATGAACAGGTAGGCCAGGCCGAGCTCGT
>JBDSZM010000392.1:0-3116 GCA_039925165.1 Burkholderiaceae bacterium | reverse complement strand
TGGATGCCCCGACGACAGCCACCGAGCGTGGCTCGAGCAACTGGTCCAGATGGCGGATGCTCATTCGGTAACCTCCGTGCTTCGCACTGCGGTGCGAGCCCCCTTCGGAACGGCCGGGCGCGGGCTCATGCCGCGCCGCTCGTCGTCACGGCGTGATCGCGACCTTCAGAACGCCGTCGCGCTGGTGGCCGAAGAGCTCGTAGGCGGCCTCGATGTCGTCGAGCTTGTAGCGGTGCGTCACCATCGCCCCGAGGTCGATCCGTCGCGCCGCGATCACCGCCATCAGCCGGCGCATCCGCTCCTTGCCACCGGGGCACAGCGTGGTGACGATCTTGTGGTCGCCCAGGCCGGCAGCGAACGACCCGAGCGGAATCGTCAGGTCGGTCGAGTACACCCCCAGGCTCGACAGCGTGCCGCCCGGGCGCAGCACGCGCAGACACGCCTCGAACGTCTGCTGGGTGCCCAGCGCCTCGATCGCGACGTCGACGCCGCGGCCGTCGGTGAGGCGCATGATCTCGTCCACCGGATCGAGCTGGCTCGCGTCGATCACGTGGTCGGCGCCCATCTTCGCGGCCATGGCGAGGCGGCCCGCGATCCGGTCGACGCCGATCACCATCGCCGCGCCGCTGAGCTTGGCGCCGGCGCTCGCGCACAGGCCGATCGGCCCCTGCGCGAAGACCGCCACCGTGTCGCCGATGCGCACGCCGGCGCTCTCGGCGCCGCTGAATCCGGTCGACATGATGTCGGGGCACATCAGCACCTGCTCATCGCTGAGGCTGTCGGGCACCGGCGCGAGGTTGGCCATCGCGTCGGGCACCCGCACGTACTCGGCCTGGCAGCCGTCGATCGTATTGCCGAATTTCCAGCCGCCCATCGCCTTCCAGCCGTGGGCGGTGCCGGCGCCGTCCTGCGAGCCGACGCCGCACAGGCAGGCGTTGCTCCAGCCGCTCGGCGTGATCGCGCCCGCGATGACGCGTTGGCCCTCGCGGTAGCCGCGCACCCCCGAGCCGAGCTTCTCGATCACGCCGACCGGCTCGTGGCCGATCGTCAGGCCACGCTCGACCGGGTACTCGCCCTTGAGGATGTGGATGTCGGTGCCGCAGATCGTGGTCGTGGTGACGCGCATCAACGCATCCTGCGGGCCGACGTCGGGGATCGGCTTGTCGTCGAGGACGATCCGCCCCGGCTCGACGTACACGGCAGCTTTCATCATGGTCATGGCAACGCTTCCTCTGTCGAATCGCGTCCCGGAAGAATTCCGAGAGGCAAGGGCTCAGGGTAGTCGATGCCGATGCCCGTTACTCCCGGCGCTGTAGAGACACCGTTCGACCTGGCCGTGGCTCGGGCGAGTACTCGCTTCGTCCCGGGCTGCGGCGGCCGGGGCGCGCGTCTGGGCTGACGGCCCGCCGGGTCGAGTCACGGGCGACACTCATCGGCTTCGTTCAGGGCGGGCCCCCTCGGCCGGCCGGGCGCGGGTCCGCTGGGGGTCGGATCGGGATCGCCTCGTCGGCCTTCCGCGCCACCTTGCGGTTGCGCCTCAGTCGCCCCGAAACCCCGACGCCTTGACGATCGGCGCCCAGCGGTCGGTATCGCGCTTCATCGCGGCACTCAGGTCGGCCGGCGTGCCGCCGGTCGGCTCGAGGCCGAGCTTGGCGTAGCGCTCGCGCAGTTCGGGCGAGGCGAGTGCCTTGTTGATGGCGGTATTGAGTTGCGTCACGGCGGCGGGCGGGGTTCTGACCGGTGCGTAGACGGCGAACCAGGCGCTGCCTTCGACGCCTTTCAAGCCGGCCTCGCCGAAGGTCGGCACCTCGGGCAACAGCGGGCTGCGCGTCGCGGCCGAGGTGGCGAGCAGGCGGATCTTGCCGCTGCGGTGCAGTTCGATCTGGTCCACCAGGGTGTCGATGGCCGAGCCGACCTGGCCGCCGACGAGCGCCGTCATGAGCGGTCCGCCACCGTTGTAGGGCACGTGGATCAGGTCGACGCCGGCGTACTTGGCGAGCATCACGCCGAAGAAGTGCGGCAGGCTGCCGGGCGCCGGCGTGCCGTAGCTGGCCTGCGCCGGATTGGCCTTGAAGGCGGCGATCAGCTCCTGCAGGGTGCGGGCCGGATGGCTCGCCGCGACCGACAGCGCGAACTGGAAATTGGCGACATGGGCGACCGGGGTGAAGTCGGTCTGCGGGTCGTAGGCGAGCTTGCTGAAGACGAGCGGTGCCAGCACCGGCACGACGATCGGCGTGATCATGATCGTGCTGCCATCGGCCGGCGCGTTCTTCAGCAGTTCGGCAGCGATTCGTCCGCCCGCGCCGGGCTTGTTGTCGACGGTGACGGGTTGCTTCAGGTCGTCCCGCATGCGCTCGGCCAGTAGGCGAGCCGCGATGTCGGTCGACGCGCCCGGCGCGAAGCCGACCAGCAGCCGCACCGGCTTGTCGACCTGGGCCGCGGCCGGCCCGGCCAGCGTGCCCAGCGCCAGTGCTGCGATCCAGAGGGTGAGTTTGCGCATCGTCGTCTCCGTATGTCGTTGTCGTGGCTGGGGGCAGGACTCGTCGGTAGCGTCGCTACCACTGGCCGTAGAACACGCCGGCGCGCTTGTGGGCGCCGGTGCCGAGCTCGATCCGCTCGTCGCTGAGGGTGGTGCGCCGCTTGCGCCGCGCCAGCCAGTCGAAGAGCCGCGTGCGCAGCGCCTCGCGGGTGCTGGCGTGGCCCGCCTCGCGCCCGAGGTCGACGACTTCCTGCGGGTCGGCCGCCAGGTTGTAGAGCTGCTCGGGCTGGTCGAGCCAGTACACGTAGCGCCAGCGCTCGGTGCGGATGCACCAGGCGCGGCATTGCTGGACCGCCATGCCGAGCCGCAGCCGCGCTTCCTTGAAGCTCCAGTCGAGCTCGCAATAGACCGCGTCGCGCCAGTCGTCCGGCGCCGCACCGTGCAGCAGCGGCTGCAATGCGCGGCCCTCGATGCGGTGGCGCGGCGGCTCGATGCGCAAGGCGGTCAGGAGGGTCGGCAGGATGTCGACGCTCTCGACGAAACGCGCATCGACCGTGCCGCGCGTCGCGTCGGCAGCGCGCGTCGGGTCGACCACGATCAGCGGCACGCGCTGCACGGTGTCGTAGAACAGTTCCTT
>JBDSZM010000391.1:0-6305 GCA_039925165.1 Burkholderiaceae bacterium | reverse complement strand
ATCCTCGGGGTGGTGAAGGCGCTGCGCGAGCAGCAACCCGGGCGCGACGTGGTGCTGGTGTCGAAAGACATCAACATGCGCATCAAGGCGCGTGCCCTGGGCTTGCCGGCCGAGGACTACTTCAACGACAAGACGCTCGAAGACGGCGACCTGCTTTACACCGGCGTGCTGACGCTGCCGCCCGATTTCTGGGAACGCCACGGCAAGACGATGGAGAGCTGGCAGCAGGGCGGCCTGACCTATTACCGGATCAGCGGCCCGCTGGTGCCGGCCCTGCTGGTGAACCAGTTCGTCTTTCTCGAGGCGCCGGGGGCTGCGCCGCTGCACGCCAAGGTGACCGAGATCACCGGCAAGACCGCCGTCCTGCGCACGCTCAAGGAGTACACCCACCAGAAGAATGCGGTGTGGGGCGTGACGGCGCGCAACCGCGAGCAGAACTTCGCGCTCAACCTGCTGATGGACCCGGAGTGCGACTTCATCACCCTGACCGGCACGGCCGGCACCGGCAAGACGCTGCTCACGCTGGCGGCCGGGTTGAGCCAGGTGATGGACGACCGGCGCTACACCGAGATCATCGTCACTCGCGTGACGGTGCCGGTGGGCGAGGACATCGGCTTCCTGCCAGGCACCGAGGAAGAGAAGATGAGCCCGTGGATGGGTGCGCTCGACGACAACCTCGAGGTACTGTCCAAGACCGATGGTGGCGCCGGCGAATGGGGTCGCGCCGCGACCAACGATCTGGTGCGCAGCAAGATCAAGATCAAGTCGCTCAACTTCATGCGCGGTCGCACCTTCCTGAACAAGTTCGTCATCATCGACGAGGCGCAGAACCTGACGCCCAAGCAGATGAAGACGCTGATCACGCGCGCCGGCCCCGGCACCAAGATCGTCTGCCTCGGCAACCTGGCACAGATCGATACGCCGTATCTCACCGAAGGCAGCTCGGGCCTGACCTACGCGGTCGACCGCTTCAAGGGCTGGCCGCACGGCGGCCACGTGACGCTGGCGCGCGGCGAGCGGTCACGACTGGCCGATTTTGCGTCCGAGGTGCTCTAGCGCGCGTCAGCGCGCCGCGCCGGCCAGCGCCTGCTTCGCGTTCATCAAGATGCGCCTGCCGTCCGCGCTGCGGTCGGCACTGTCGACGATGCGGCGGACCAGCTCCGGCGGATCGAGTGTCGGGCTGACCGCCAGCAGCTTGGCCGCAAGGTTGGCGACCTGGGGCGCCGCCATCGACGTCCCGGACAGCGCGACACGCTTGCCGCCCGGCAGATAACTCACGACCTGGTAGCCGTTGGCGTGGACCTTCACCATCGCGCCGTAACTCGTGAAGCTGGCTTCGTCGCCGGCCAGGTCCACCGCGCCGACGGTCAGCAGGTTCGGCAGCACGATGCCCGCCGGGACCGCTTCGACGAAGGTCGGGTCGCTGTTGCTGTTGCCCGCGGACGTGATGAAGAGGATCTCCGGCGCGCCGGCGAAGGCCTCGGTCAGCGCGGCCTTGAAAATGTCGAACTGGTCGCGTGCGAGCGCCTTTCGTTCGTCGGGCGACGCACCGACGCCGCACTGCTCGAGGGCCGACTCGATGCTCTTCACGTCCTCGCCCCAACTCATGTTGACGACGCGCACCTTGTTCTGCTTGAAGAACGCGACGGTGGCCTTGACAGCCGCTGCGCTGCGCAGCATGACGGGTCGGCTCGGGCACGGATCGGGCTGTAGCTTGGGGTCGAACTCGAGCCGCGCGACCACCAGCCGCGCGTACGGGTTGCCGGCGAGGGCGATGCCGGCCACGTGGGTCCCGTGTTCAAACTGGCCGACGAGGCGCAGGTCCTCGATGACCTTCCTGTAGTCGGCCTGCGCCAGTCCGGACAACAGTTGCTTGACAGCGGTCGCCTCGGCGCTGTCGATGTTGGACTGCAGGTCGGCAAAACCCTGGGTTCGCGAGATCAGCTCTGGCAGCCGCTTCTGCACGTCACGCGGCAGCGGCGCCATGATGCTGCGCGAAGACTGGCTGTACTTGTCGAAAGCGACGAAGACCGGTCGCCCCGCCGTGTCGCGCAACACCTGTCGACCGAAGAGTGCGGTGTCCACCCCGCTGTCCCAGACCGAAATACGCACCGGTGCGTAGCTTCTGCCCGGCGCGAGGGCACGGTCACGCGCAGCCCAGATGTCGCTCTTCACGACGCGGTGAGCAGCCAGATAGGCACCGAACGTGTTGACGAGCGTGGCCTTGAGCGGCAGTGCAGCCACCAGCGCATAGCGGGCGCCCACCAGGCCGGGCGCGAACTCCGAGCTGACCTCGCCGGTGCGGGTAGCGATCGGCTGCATCACATCGCGCACCCGGCCAAGGATCAGCGCTTCGCCGATGGTTTCGGAACCCGCCTTCATCTCGCGCACGTCGTTGGCGATCGTCGTGAAGGGCAGCGATTCGAGCTCGCGCGTCAACCCGTCGGCAACCGCACGGCGATAGGCCTCGCTGTTCAACGCATGCAGCTTCGCCGCCTCGCTCATCGTGCGTATGCGGATGCCGGAGAGAAGCTTGTCGGCCGGTTTGTCCTGCAGCGCACGCACCTCTTCGGCGTGCGTCAGTGCAGTCTCGTACCGGCCCTCGAGAAAGTCGAGGAGGGCGAGTTGATTGATCAGGTTTCGCCGGCTCGCCTTGTCGGCGATGTCGTAGCCGTTCAGTACCGATTCGATATCCCGCCGCAGGGCCGCGGCGAACGGCGCGAAACGCTCCTGAGATCGCACGATCTCCTCGAGGGGGCCGTCCACCTGGTAGACGAAACGTGGCAGGTCGGCCGCCCGCTCGATCCGTGGCCTGGACTGCGCCGCCGCCGAGCCGACGAGGCCCATCAGGAGCGACACGACAAACATCCAGCGCGGGATCGATGTCTTCATGGCATTGCGCGGTCGGGCATCGCCGTCCGTCCGGAGTCGAAGCCGTCAATGCTAATCGAGCAGTTCCCGGATCTGCTGCAGTGCCGCCGGATCGTCCATGGTGGTCAGGTCGCCGGCCTCGCGGTGTTCGCACAGCGCCTGGATCGCGCGGCGCAGCAGCTTGCCTGAGCGCGTCTTCGGCAACAGCGTCACGAAGTGCACGCGCGACGGCCGTGCCAGCGCGCCCAGGTCGGCGTCGACGCTCTTCATGATCTCGCCCTCCAGCCGCAGACGTGCCGCGGCGTCCTCGAGCCCGAGCGCGTCCTTGGCGACCACGAAGGCCATCGCCACCTGGCCCTTGAGCGCATCGGCCACGCCGACCACCGCGACTTCGGCGACGTTCGGATGGCCCGAGATGCTCTCCTCGATCTCGCGCGTGCCCAGCCGGTGCCCCGCGACGTTGATGACGTCGTCGGTGCGGCCGAGGATGAACCAGTAGCCGTCAGCGTCGCGGATGCCCCAGTCGAAGGTGTTGTAGACCTGCCGGCCCGGGATCGACGTCCAGTAGGTCTGGACGAAGCGCGCGTCGTCGCGCCAGACGGTCTGCATGCAGCCCGGCGGCAGCGGCCCCTCGATCGCGACCACGCCCTTGCGTCCGGGCTCGGCGATGTCCGCGCCGCTGGTCTCGTCGATCAGCCGCACGTCGAAGCCGTACATCGGCACGCCCGGGCTGCCGAACTTGCCGGGTGCCGGTTCGATCCCGTTGGCGATGGTGAGGATCGGCCAGCCCGACTCGGTCTGCCAGTAGTTGTCGATGACGGGCTTGCCGAGCGCCTGCGAGATCCATTGCGCGGTCGGTTCGTCGAGCGGCTCGCCGGCCAGGAACAGCGCGCGCAGCGACGAGACGTCGTGCCGGGCGAGAAACTTCGGATCCTGCTTCTTCAGCACCCGCACCGCCGTCGGGGCACTGAACATGGCGGTGACGCGGTACTGCTCGACCAGGCGCCACCAGACGCCGGGATCGGGGCGGGTCGGCAGGCCTTCGTACAGGATCGTCGCCATGCCGGCGATCAGCGGCCCGTAAACGATGTAGCTGTGGCCGACCACCCAGCCGATGTCGCTGGTCGAGAAGAAGGTCTCGCCCGGCTGGCCCTGGAAGATGTGCTTCATGCTGGCCGCGAGCGCGACCGCATAGCCGCCAGTGTCGCGCTGCACGCCCTTGGGCTTGCCAGTGGTGCCGCTGGTGTACAGCGTGTAGCTCGGGTGCGTGGCATCGAGCCACGCGCAGGGCACGACGGTCTCGAGGTGGCGCTCGCGCAGCGGGGCGTGGTCCACATCGCGCCCTTCCACCCGCGTCATCGGCGCCAGCCCGCGGTCGACCAGCAGCACGTGCGCCGGCGGATGGGCGCACAAGGCGATCGCCTCGTCGAGCAGCGGCTTGTAGGCGATGACCTTGCCGGCCCGGCTGCCGGCGTCGGCACTGACGATGACGCGCGGCGTCGCATCGTCGATCCGGGCCGCCAGGCTGCCGCTTGCATAGCCGCCGAAGACGACGCAGTGAATCGCGCCGATGCGCGCGCACGCGAGCATCGCGAACACCGCCTGCGGGATCATCGGCATGTAGATCAGGACCCGGTCCCCCTGCCCCACGCCCAGTTCGATCAGCCCCGCCGCCATGCGCTGCACCTCGGCGTGCAACTCGCCGAAGCTGTAGGTGCGTTCCTCGTCGGTCTCGGTCGAGACGAAGATGAGGGCCCGCGCATCGCCGCGCTCGGCCAGGTGGCGGTCGACCGCGTTGTGGCACAGGTTGGTCAGGCCACCCTCGAACCAGCGCGAAAACGGCGGATGGTCGTTGTTGCACACCCGGTCGCAGGGCCGCTGCCAGTCGATCAGCGCGGCCTGCTCGGTCCAGAAGGCGTCGGGATCGCGCAGCGAGCGCTCGTGGAAGTCGGCATAGCGGGTCATGGCGCCGCCCTCGCGACGGCGTCCATATCGACCACCAGACGCCCGCGGACCCGGCCAGCCATCAGATCGGCGGCGCGCGCCGGCGCCTGCTCGAGCGTGATGTCGTCGACCATGGTCTCGAGCAGCGCCGGGTCGAGGTCGCGCGCGAGGCGCTGCCAGGCCTGCTGGCGCATCGCGAGCGGCGCCATCACGCTGTCGATACCAGCCAGCGTCACGCCGCGCAGGATGAACGGCATCACGGTCGACGGCAGGTCGGTGCCCCCGGCCAGGCCGCAGGCCGCGACGCATCCACCGTAGCGCGTCTGCGCCAGCGCATTGGCCAGCGTGTGGCTGCCCACGGCATCGACCACGCCGGCCCAGCGTTCCCTTTGCAGCGGCTTGCCTGCCGCCGCCAGTTCGGCGCGGTCGATCACCGAACCGGCGCCCAGGTGGCGCAGGTAGTCCGCCTCGGCCGGCTTGCCGGTGGCAGCGACCACCGCATGGCCGAGCCGCGCCAGCAAGGCCACCGCGACGCTGCCGACGCCGCCGGTCGCACCGGTGACGAGCACCTCGCCGGCGCCGGGCGCGAGGCCGTGGCGCTCGAGGGCCATCACGCACAGCATGGCGGTGTAGCCGGCGGTGCCGATCGCCATCGCCTGGCGGGTGGTGTAGGCGCCCGGCAGGCGCACCAGCACCTCGCCCGGCACCCGGGCGCGCTCGGCCAGGCCGCCCCAGCGCGTCTCGCCGAGGCCATAACCGTTGTGGATCACCCGGTCGCCGGGCTGCCACGCCGGATCTGCGCTTTCCAGCACCGTGCCGGCGGCGTCGATGCCGGCCACCATCGGCCAGTTGCGCACCACCGGACCACGGTTCGTGATCGCCAGCGCGTCCTTGTAGTTGAGGGTCGAGTGATCGACCCGGATCAGCACGTCGCCGGGCGGCAGCCGGTCGTCGGCGAGGCTCTGGACAGCGCAGCGAAAGCCGGCGTCATCCTTTTCAAGCAGCAGGGCACGAAACATGGCGGCAGCGCTCCGAAGGTCGTCCCGGAACGATAGCGCACCCGGGCTGGGCGACCTGGCGCCCGCAGGCACAATCGACACCATGACAGACCGCGTCATTCCGCTGGCGGACCTGCGATATTCGGCCGCGATTCCGCGCGTGCCGAGCGAGCTGGTGGCGCCCGACGGCCGGCTCGCCGACGCGCTCGGCCGGCCGCTGCACGACCTGCGCATCTCGGTGACCGACCGTTGCAATTTCCGCTGCAGCTACTGCATGCCGCGCGAGGTCTTCGACAAGGACTATGCATTCCTGCCGCAGTCGTCGCTGCTCAGCTTCGAGGAGATCGCCCGCGCGACCCGTTTGTTCGTCGCCCACGGCGTGCGCAAGGTGCGGCTGACCGGCGGCTAGCCGCTGCTGCGCAAGCACCTGGAGGTGCTGGTGCGCATGCTGGCCGACCTGCGCATGCCCGACGGCGCGCCGCTCGATCTGAC
>JBDSZM010000390.1:0-3049 GCA_039925165.1 Burkholderiaceae bacterium | reverse complement strand
ACGCCCGCGGCAACGACCTGCAGCAGATCGGCCTGATCGTCATCGTCTACACCTACTGCACCGCGGCGCTGCCGGTGCTGGCGATGCAGCCGCGCATGTACCTCGCCTTCGCGGCGCTGTGCATGGGGCCGCTGCTGGCGCGCATCGCGAGCGGCGCCGACGCCTACAGCTACCAGCTCGCCGGCGAGCTGCTGCTCATCATCAGCATCACCACGGTGCTGGCGCGCACCTATCGGCAATCGCTGCAGCGCGAGATCGAACTCAAGCTGCGCTCCGACGAACTGCTCGCGCAGTTGCGGGTCGAGAAGCAGGCCGCCGACGCGGCACGCGGCGAGGCCGAGATCGCGAACCGCGCCAAGACCCAGTTCTTCGCCGCCGCCAGCCACGACCTGCGCCAGCCGCTGCACGCGATGGGCCTGTTCGCCGAGGCGCTGCGCCAGCGCGCCAACGACCCCGAGGTGAGCGCGCTGGTGGGCAGCATCAACGAGTCGGTCGACGCGCTCGAGGGGCTGTTCTCGGAGCTGCTCGACATCACCCGCATCGACGCCGGCGGGGTCGACGTGAACCCGGTCCACTTCGAGTTCGGCGAGCTGCTGCGCAAGCTGCGCCTGCATTTCGAGCCGACTGCGTTCGAGAAGGGCCTGGCGCTGCGGCTGCGGGGCGGCACGCGGGTCATCCACGCCGACCCGCTGCTGGTCGAGCGCATCCTGCGCAACCTGGTCGCCAACGCGATTCGCTATACCGAGGACGGCACTGTGCTGGTGGCCTGCCGGGCCCGAGGCGACCGGGTGCGGGTGCAGGTGTGGGACAGCGGCGCCGGCATCGCGCCCGAGCAGCAGGAGCGCATCTTCGAGGAGTTCTATCAGGTGGCGCCGCCGGCTGGCGTGGCCGCGCACGAGCGCAAGGGACTCGGCCTGGGCCTCGCGACGGTGCGCCGGCTGGCGCGGCTGATGGACGTGCCGCTCACGCTGCGCTCGGTGCCGGGCCGCGGCAGCGTGTTCGAGTTCGACCTGCCGGCTGGGCGCATGGCGCGTTCGCTCGGCCCCACGCCCGGCGCGCGCAAGGCACCGACGCTCACGCTCGACGGCCGATTGATCGTGGTGGTCGAGGACGAGCCCGCGGTGCGCGCCGGACTGCAGGCGCTGCTCACCGGCTGGGGTGCGAGCCTGGCGGTGTTCGACAGCTTCGCGGCGGTCGGCGCCTGGGTCGCGACCGATGCGGCGCCGGGCGTGGCGACCCCCCTGCAACCCGACCTCTTCATCGTCGACTACCGGCTCGAAGACGGGCGCGACGGCCTCGAGGCGCTGGCGCTGCTGCGCGCACGCTTCGGACGCGGCGTGCCGGCCATCGTCGTCACCGGCAGCACCATGAGCGGGTTCGAGCGCGAGGCGCAGGCGCACGACTTCCATCTGCTGGTCAAGCCGGTGCTGCCGAACAAGCTGCGCGCCATGATCTCGTTCAAGCTCGCGGGGGCGCTGCCCGCGCCGGCCGCGCCGGCGGCGTCCGCACCGGCCCGGCCGGTGCGGGCCTGAACTGCGCGCGCGATCCGATCCCATCGGGTCCTTTCGCGAGCGAGCCATGGCGCGACATTTCGTCGACATCTCCATGCACCTCGAAAACGGCGAGCAGCCGACCCGCCCGGCTTCGGGCCGACGATCCGCGAGGTCGACCACCCCATGAGCGCCGACGCGCTGGCGACGTTCTTTCCGGGCCTGCAGCGCGCCGACCTGCCCGACGGCGAGGCTTGGGCGATCGAGGAGATCCAGCTCAACTCCCACAACGGCACCCACCTCCTCGCGCCGCACCACTTCGCCTCGACCATGAAATGGCGGCGAGCGCGCGCTCACCCTCGACGAGGTCAACCTCGACGGGTGTTTCCAGCCCGGCGTCAAGCTCGACTCCCGGCATCTGCCCGACGGCCACGTGGTGCACCCGGCGACGTCTCGGCAGAGCTCGCGCGCATCGGCCACACCCTTCGGCCGCTCGAGATCGTCGTCACCACCCGTGACGGCAGGGCCTACGGCACACCCGAGTACACGCGGGCCGGCTGCGGCATGGGGTACGAGGCGACGATGTAGCTGCTCGAGCGCGGCGTGCGCCTGACCCGCACCGACGCCTGGAGCTGGAATGCACCGTTCGTCCACACCGCGAAGAAGTACGCCGAGACCGGCGAAGCCTCGCTGATCTGGGAAGGCCACAAGGCCGGCCGCGACATCGGCTCCTGCCACCTCGAAAAGCTGCACAACCGCGAGGCGCTGCGCGGCGACGGCTTTCACGTCAGCTGCTTCGCGGTCAAGGTCCGCGGCGCCTCGGCCGGCTGGACCCGGGCGGTCGCCATCGTCGATCCGTCCCTGCAAGCCCGCACCGACGGCTGAGCGCCACCGCGCACCGGAAGTCCGGGCCGCGCCGGCATAGACCATGGCGTCGGTGCGCGCCTGCAAGCCATCGGCCCCATAGAAAAGGCCCGCGCGCGGCGGGCCTGCGATGGGTCGGCTGGCGCGTCGGCTAGGCCACGCGGCTGCCGACCGACGGTTCGTGAAATTTCCGGACCTGCGATGCGCTGGCAAGTCGGCATCCGTGAGGCGACGGATGCGGCTGAGGCACGGGGCGCCTGAGCCTCAAAGAGGAGGGCGGCGGGTCAGTAACTGCGCCCGCGCTTGTACTGGGCGTGGGCGCGCGGCGCGAGCGTGCTGCCCGAGCGCGCGATGGCGGCGAACGATCCCGCCGCGTGGGCATGACAGATCGCCAGGCCGAGCGCATCGGCGGCGTCGGTGCCGGGCAGGCCGGGCAGGTCGAGCAGGCGCGCGACCATCGCCTGCACCTGCGACTTCTTCGCCTGACCGTGGCCGACGATGGCCTTCTTCATCTGCAGCGCGGTGTACTCGGCGATCTCGAGCGGCCCGGAGACCAGCGCCGTCAGCGCCGCGCCACGGGCCTGCCCGAGCAGCAGCGTGGACTGCGGATTGACGTTGACAAAAACGATCTCGATCGAGGCACAGGTCGGCTCGTAGCGCGCCGCGATCTCGCGCACCCCGTCGAAGATGATCTT
>JBDSZM010000389.1:0-3689 GCA_039925165.1 Burkholderiaceae bacterium | reverse complement strand
GAACGCACCACCGAGATCCACACCATGCTGGCGGCGTCGGCCACGCGCCTGAACGCGCAGTTCGGCTTCGGGCTGTCGGTCAATGTCGTGCCCGAGCTCGACCGTTACGACGTCGAGCTGCGGCTGATCGAGACCAGCTACGTGCAGTACCTCGGGCTCGGCCACGCGCTGCGCCTGTCGCAGCCCAAGTTCATGGAGCAACTGCGGCGCATGCTGCTCGGCAAGCTGCGCCTGGTGTTCGAGGGCGCGTGCGGCGAGATCGACCTTTGGAGCCGTTCGGCGTCGGCGCAGGTCGAGGGCCAGCTGCGCGACCGCCGGCGCGGCTACGCACGGCGTCGCGAGTCGCTCGAGCGGATCCAGGGCGCCGCGGGCGAGCTCGACCTGCGGCTGTCGCAGCTGCAGGCGCAGGACGAACGTTCGCAGCAGCTCGGGGCGCGATTGCAGGCGCTGTGTGACGCGCTGTCCGCTGCAGCGCGCGCGCGGCCGCAGGGCGACGCCGACGCGGCCGTCGCCGTCGCTCCGCAGCGCCTGCTGGCGCGCGCCTGATCCGCCCCCGCTTGGAGGCGACGACGCCGCCAGCGGCGATCGCGACGCGGGTGATCGCATGGCAGCGCCGCCATGGCCGCAACCAGCTGCCATGGCAGGGCCAGCGCGATCCGTACCGGGTCTGGCTGTCGGAGGTCATGCTGCAGCAGACCCAGGTCGCGACGGTGCTCGGCTACTACACACGCTTTCTCGAACGCCTTCCGGACGTCGCCGCGCTCGCCGCCGCCAGCGAAGACGAGGTGCTGGCCCTGTGGAGCGGCCTCGGCTACTACAGCCGCGCGCGCAATCTGCACGCTTGTGCGCAGGCGGTGCTGCGCGAGCATGGCGGGCGCTTCCCGACGACCAGCACTGAGCTGGAGCGCCTGCCCGGCATCGGCCGTTCGACCGCCGCCGCGATCGCCGCGTTCTGCTACGGCGAGCGCGCCGCGATCCTGGACGGCAACGTCAAGCGGGTTCTGACGCGGCTGCTCGGCTTCGATGCGGACCTCGCCGTGGCGGCGAACCAGCGCGCGTTGTGGGCGCATGCGCAGGCGCTGCTGCCCGAGGCGGGCATCGAGGTCTATACGCAAGGACTGATGGACCTGGGTGCGTCGGTCTGTTCGGCGCGCGCGCCGCAGTGCGCGGCCTGTCCCCTGCAGGCGGTCTGCGTCGCGGCGCAGCAGGGCGACCCGGATCGCTATCCCGTCAAGCGCCGCAATGCGCTGCGCGGGCGCCGCGAGCACGTCTGGTTGCTGCTCGAATGGCGCGCGCAGGTGTGGCTGCTGCGCCGGCCGTCGAGTGGGATTTGGGCCGGCCTGTGGAGCCTGCCCGAGTTCGAACCCGGCGCCGCGTTCGATGACGCCACCAAAGGCTGGCCCGGCAGCGGCAGCGCGCTGCCCGGCTTTCGCCATGTGCTGACGCACCTGGACTGGTGGCTGCATCCGGTGCGCTGGACACTGCCCGAGGCGGCGTCCGAGGCGCAGCTCGCGGCGCTGGTCGCGCGCTGGCCCGAGGGCCGCTGGATGACTCGGCCGCAGGCGTTGGCGTCGGGCTTGCCGGCGCCGCTGCGGACGCTGCTGTCGACCCCGCCGCTCAGCTGACGCCGGCCTGGTCGCGCACGATCTCGTCGATCAGGTGGAGCCGCTGCAGCGGATCGTCGAGCGCCATCAGCCGGTGTTTGACGGCCACCGGCAGCGGCAGGATCTCGCACCAACGGTTGGCGACCCAGCCCGCATCGTCGTAGCGGTAGGGCGGCAAGAAGGCGGCAGCGTCCTGCGCCTCGATCGACTGGATCGCCTGTTCGAGCGTACGCACCGAGGGCTCGGACTCCGGACCCGGCGCGGTCACCGGGTCGGCCGGCAAGGACGTGGTGGTGGCGAGCCACAGGCCGTCGGCCTGCTGGCGCGTCGCGCCGACCTCGAAGCGACGTCCGCCGCGGCAGCGCACGAGCAGGATGCCGGCCTGCGCGCTGTCGACGTCGATCAGCTCGGCCTCGACCCCGATCGGCGCGAAATCGAC
The DNA here is from genome assembly GCA_039925165.1 of Burkholderiaceae bacterium. Classification (GTDB taxonomy): domain Bacteria; phylum Pseudomonadota; class Gammaproteobacteria; order Burkholderiales; family Burkholderiaceae_C; genus JBDSEG01. The sequence goes on along the minus strand of JBDSZM010000389.1, from coordinate 1,646 downwards.
CGCCTGGTCGGCGCGGTGCAGCTCGCCGCCGCGCAGCAGGCTGACGACGCCGAAGCGGCTGCGCTCGCGCAGGCAGCCGGCGATCATGTCCAGGTAGCGCGCCTCGAATACCTTGAGCGGCAGCACGCCGTCCGGAAACAGCACCGTGCGCAGCGGAAACAGCGGCAACTCAGGGGTGTCCATCGGCAGGATGTCCAAGGCTGGGCTCGCTCAGTCGCCGCGCGCATCGAGCTCGCGATGCCGCACCAGCGTGCCGGCGCGGTCGCGGAAGCGCTGGGCCAGCGTCTGCGCGAAGTAGACCGAGCGGTGCTGGCCGCCGGTGCAGCCGATCGCCACCGTGAGGTAGCTGCGCTGGTCGAGTTCGAAGGCCGGTAGCCAGCGCGCCAGAAAGGCCTCGATCTGGCCGAGCATCTCGACCACCTCGGGCTGCGCGCGCAGGTAGTCGGCCACCGGCTCGTCGCGACCGTCGAGCGGGCGCAGCTCGCGCACGTAGTGCGGGTTGGGCAGCACGCGCACGTCGAACACGTAGTCGGCGTCGAGCGGCACGCCGTGCTTGAAGGCGAAGCTCTCGAACACCAGCGTCACGCGGTTGCCTTCGTCGCGCACCAGCTCGCGCATCCACACGCGCAGCTGGGCCGGGCGCAACTGGCTGGTGTCGATGACGGTCGAGACCTCGCGCAGCTCGGCCAGCAGCTCGCGCTCCAGTTCGATCGATTCGACCAGCGCGCGCCGGCCGTCGAGGCCGACGTCCTCGCGTCGCCGTCCAGGGGCGGTCGCCGGCAAGGCACTGTCCTCCGCCAGCGGATGCGGCCGCCGCGTCTCGGAAAAGCGCCGCACCAGCGCGTGGGTGTTCGCATCGAGGAACACGGTCTTGATCAGCACGCCTTCGCCGCGCAACTGTTCGAGCAGTGGCAGCAGATGCGGCAGCGAGCCCGCGCTGCGCACGTCGACCGCGATCGCCACCCGGCGCTCGGAGCGCTCGCTTTCAAGGCGGAGGAAATCGCGCAGCAACTCGGGCGGCAGGTTGTCGACGCAGAAGAAGCCGGCGTCTTCCAGCGCATGCAGCGCGACCGACTTGCCCGAGCCGGAGATGCCTGTGACCAGCACCACCTCGCGCAGCGAGCCCGCCGGCAGGGGCGCGGCGTCGCCCGGATCGCCGCCCGACGAGGGCACGGCGTCCGACGGCGCGGACGGATCGGTGGTGTTTAAGTTGCTCACGGCCTGCGGCGCGGGCGCGGTTTCGGCGGGCCGGAATCGGGCGACGCGGGTGGGGGATCGGGCACGGTGGCCAGGGCGAGCAGCGCCTGCGCGTGGGCCAGGCTGGTGCCGGCCAGCCGCTCGCCGGCCAGCATGCGGGCGAGCTCGGCCACCCGGGCCTCGCCGCCGACGCTGCGCACGCTGCTCTGGGCGCCGCCGCTGCTGCCCGCCTTGGCGACCACGAAATGGTGCGCCGCGCAGGCCGCCACCTGCGGCAGGTGCGTCACCGCCAGCACCTGGCGGTCGCGTCCCAGCTGTTTCATCAGGCGGCCGACAGTCTCCGCGACTGCGCCGCCGACGCCAGCGTCGACCTCGTCGAAGATCAGTGTCTGCGCAGTGCCAAGCTGGCTGGTGGTGACGGCGATGGCAAGCGCGATGCGTGACAGTTC
>JBDSZM010000388.1:0-5481 GCA_039925165.1 Burkholderiaceae bacterium | reverse complement strand
TCCGCCGCGCTGATGCTGGTGGCGCAGATTCGCGACGAGGCACACCGTTTCGCGATCACCGGCATGCGGGCGCGCCGCGCCAGCGTGCGCACCGGCGGCAGCCGGCTCGAGGAGATCGCCGGCGTCGGTCCGAAGAAGCGCGCCTCGCTGCTGCAGCGCTTCGGCGGCGTGCGCGGGGTCGAGCGCGCGAGCGTCGAAGAACTGTGCAGCGTCGAGGGCATCTCGCGCGACCTGGCCGAGGACATCTACCGTGCCCTGCATTGATCATCGCCACGGCGCCTGTTGCGCCGGCCTGGTGCTGCTCGCGGCCTGCTCGGCGCCTGCGCCCAGCGACGCGCCTGTCGCATCTGCCGCGACGAGCGGCGCCTCGCGAACCACCGGACCCGCTGCCATGACCTCTTCGGCTTCCCCTTCGGCCGGGCCCGCCGGCGACGCCACGTCGCCCGGCACCGCGTCCGCCGCATCGCATGCTGCGGTCGTCGCCCTACCGCCCCCGACGACCCAGCGCAACTGGGATGCGGTGCGCCGCCAGGCCGCACAGCGCATGGTCGCGGCGAATCCCGCGGCGACCTACCCGGGCGCGCCGCCAGAAATTCTGCTGGCCATCCCGGTGCTAGAGATCGAACTCAACGGCGACGGCAGCGTGCGGCGCATCGAGGTGCTGCGGCGTCCCGGCCAGGCGCTCGACACGGTGCAGATTGCGATGGAGGCGGTGCGCCGCGGCGCACCCTATGGCGATGTCTCGCGTTTGCCGCGGCCGTGGAAATTCGTCGAGACCTTCCTGTTCGACGATGCGCGACGCTTCAAGCCGCGCAGCCTCGATCTCTGATCGCCCGCGCGGCGCGGCGGCCCGGCGAGGTTGACTTCGGCACAATCGCGGCCATGTTCTTCAACCTCCCGACCTTGCTCACGTGGGCTCGCATCGTCTCCATACCACTGGTGGTCGGGGTGTTCTACATGGAGCTGGGCGAGGCACTGCAGAACCTCGTCGCCACGGTCCTGTTCATCGTCGTCGCGCTGACCGACTGGGCCGACGGCTACCTGGCCCGCAAGCTGAACATGACCTCGTCGTTCGGCGCCTTCCTCGATCCGGTGGCCGACAAGTTTCTCGTCGTCGCCGCGCTGCTGGTGCTGGTGCACCTGGGGCGGCTGCATGCGCTGGTGGCCCTCGTCATCATCGGGCGCGAGATCGCGATCTCGGCGCTGCGTGAATGGATGGCGCAGATCGGTGCCTCGCGCAGTGTCGCGGTGCACGTCGTGGGCAAGCTCAAGACCGTGGTGCAGATGGTCGCGATCCCGTTCCTGCTGTACCACGGCACGCTGTTCGGCGTGATCGACACGCAGTTTTGGGGCACGCTGCTGATCTATGTCTCGGCGGTGTTCACCATCTGGTCGATGGTCTATTACCTGCAGAAAGCGCTGCCCGAAATTCGCGCGCGCGCACGCTAGCCTGCGCCCGGCACCGTCTGCATGCGCATCGATCCGCGCGACCTCGTCCGCGCCATGCCCTGGGTCTTCGTGCTCCTGTGGAGCACCGGCTTCATCGTGGCGCGTTACGGCATGCCGCATGCGCCGCCCTTCGGCTTCCTCGCGCTGCGCTATGCGCTGTCGGTCGCCTGCCTGTTCGTGTGGATCGCGCTGGCACGCGTCAGGTGGCCGACGTCGCGGGCCCAGTGGGGCCATCTCGCGGTGACGGGTGTGCTCATGCATGCCGGCTACCTGGGTGGGGTGTGGGCGGCTGTCAAGGCCGGCATCGGGGCCGGAACGGTGTCGCTGATCGTCGGCCTGCAGCCGGTACTGACCGCGCTGTGGCTGTCGGCAAGTGCCGCGCGGCGCCACCACGAGCCGGTCGCGCCGCGCCAGTGGGCCGGCCTCGGCCTGGGGCTGCTCGGCCTCACGCTGGTGGTCTGGGAAAAGCTCGGCATCGGCGAGGTGACGCCGCTCAACCTCGCACTCGCCATCTTCGCGCTCGTCAGCATCACCGCCGGCACGCTCTATCAGAAGGCACGGGTCGCGCCGTGCGACGTGCGCAGCGCGAGTGCGATCCAGCTGATCGCCGCCTTCGTCGTCACGCTGCCGCTGGCCCTGCTCGAGCGCGAGCCGATGGACTGGCATCCGCAGATGGTCGGTGCGCTGACCTGGTCGGTGATTGCGCTCACGCTCGGTGCGAGCTCGCTGCTGTATCTGATGCTGCAGCGCGGCGCCGCCACACGCGTGGCCAGCCTGATGTACCTGGTGCCGCCGTGCACCGCCTTGCTTGCCTGGCTGCTGTTCGCTGAACCGTATTCGATCGCGATGGGTTTGGGCATGACATTGACGGTCGCTGGCGTGTGGCTGGTGGTGCGGTCGACCGAGGTCATCGGGGCACGCCGGTCAGCCTGATCGGCGAGCCATCGTTTCAATCTGCCGTGTCGATTTCTCCGGTCGAACGTGGCCGCGGCAGGGGGTGCTCGAACCCAGCGAATGCGTGGCGTCTGCCACGGCGTGCCCTGGAAAACGAGCGCATAGAATCCGCTTCCGCGCTTGACACTGTGGGGGCGCAAAAGCTGTAATCGATCGCGCTGTCGAGCCGGTCCAACCGCAGACCGCACCACACCCGAATTCCTCGTGAGACACCTTTGAGAGGGGGCACATCCATGAACAAATCCGAACTGATCGAACACATCGCCAAGCAGGCCGACATCTCGAAAGCCGCGGCCACGCGTGCGCTCGAGGCCATGATCGGCGGTGTGAAGACGACGCTGAAGAAAAACAACAGCGTCTCGCTGGTCGGCTTCGGTACGTTCAGCGTCGGCAAGCGTGCAGCGCGCGCCGGCCGCAACCCGCGTACCGGTGCTGCCATCAAGATCAAGGCGGCCAAGGTGCCGAAGTTCCGCCCCGGCAAGGCACTCAAGGACGCCCTCAACTGAGTCCGGCGCGCTGATGTATAGCGGGTGCTTAGCTCAGTTGGTAGAGCGGCGCCCTTACAAGGCGTAGGTCGGGGGTTCGAGCCCCTCAGCACCCACCACCGCCGTACCGGCGACGCGTATTGGGCCGACGGCCCTCCGCTAGAATCGATGCCAGGCCCCTCCAAGGCGAACCTCCCGGTTCGCCTTTGTCGCATTTGCAGGGGCGTGTTCGGCAAGACTGCTGCCCCGCCCTGCGGTGTGCGGCCACCGGTACGAGGTTCCAATGTTTGATTTCGTTCGCAGGAACACCCGTTCGCTGCAGTTCCTGCTGCTGCTGTTCATCGTCCCCGCGTTCGTGCTGACCGGCGTCTACCAGGGCTATAACGCGTTCGTCAGCTCGAGCCAGACCGCGGCCACGGTCGGCAATATCAAGATCTCGCAGCAAGAGCTCGAGCAGGCCCACCGGCGCGAGATCGAACGCGTGCGGATCTCGCAGCCGACGCTCGACCCACGCATGATCGAGTCGCTGCTGAGCCGGCAGCGCACGCTCGACGCGCTGGTGCGCGAGCGCGTGCTCGAAGTGGCGGCGCGCAAGCTTGGCCTGCAAATGTCCGACGAGCGGCTGCGCGACGTGATGGCGCGCGACCCCCAACTCGCCTCGCTGCGCACGCCCACCGGCCAGATCGATCGCGACCGCTACCTGCAGGCGCTGGGCGCCGCGGGCATCAGCCCGGCCGAGTTCGAGGCCAGCTACTCGCGCAATCAGGTTCTGGCGGGCATCGGCAGCAGCGTGCTGCCGTCGGCCACCGCCACCAATGCGGCGTTCGACGCCTTCTTCCAGCAACGCGAGATCCAGGTCCAGCGCTTCGAGCCGAAGGACTACGTCGGCAGGATCGAGCCCACGCCGGCCGAGCTCGAGGCCTATTACAAGGATCCGGTCAACGCATCGAGCTTCCAGGCGCCCGAGCAGGCGTCGATCGAGTACCTGGTTCTCGACATCGAGAACCTGAAGAAGGACATCGTCGTCCCCGAAGCCGAACTGCGCGCCTACTACGACGCCAACCTCAAGCGCTTCGGCACCCCGGCCGAACGTCGCGCCAGCCACATCCTGGTCAAGGCCGACAAGAATGCGCCGGCCGCGGAGCGCGCTGCCGCCAAGGCCAAGGCCGAGGGCTTTCTGGCGCAGGTGCGCAAGAACCCGGCGCTGTTTGCCGAACTCGCGCGCAAGAATTCCGACGATCCCGGTTCGGCCGAAAAGGGCGGCGAGCTCGACTTCTTCGGCCGCGACGCCATGACCAAGCCGTTCGAGGATGCGGCCTTCGCCTTGAAGCCCGGCGAGATCGGTCCGGTCGTCGAGAGCGACTTCGGCTATCACGTCATCCAGGTCACCGGCGCGCGTGGCGGCGAGACCAAGAACTACGAGGCGGTCAAGGCCGAGATCGAGGAGGAGATCAAGCGGCCGATGGCGCAGAAGCGTTACACCGAAGCGGCGCTCGAGTTCACCAACATGGTCTACGAGCAGTCCGACAGCCTGAAGCCCGCGGCCGACAAGTTCAAGCTCGAACTTCGCACCGCGCAGGGCGTGCAGCGCACGCCGGCCGCCGATGCCAAGGGCGCTCTGGCCAACGCCAAGTTCCTCGACGCCGTTTTCGGCAACGAGGCGCTGCGCAACAAGCGCAACACCGAGGCGGTCGAAATCGGCGTCAACCAGCTCGCGTCGGCCCGCGTGGTCCAGTACAGCGCGGCACGCCAGCTGCCATTGGCCGATGTCACGCCCAAGGTGCGCGAGCGGGTGGTCGCGGCGCGCGCCAAGGCGATGGCGCGCAAGGCCGGCGAGGATCGCCTGGCCGCGCTGAAAGCGGCGCCCGCCACCGCGCTGGCCGAGCCCGCGATCGTCGTATCGCGTACCCAGACCCGCGACTTGCCGCGCGAGATCGTGGATGCCGTGATGAAGGCGCCGGCCGCGAGCCTGCCCATCGCGATCGGCGTCGACCTCGGCGCGCAGGGCTACGCGGTGGTGCGTCTGACCAAGCTGCTCGGACGCGATCCGGTGGCCGCCGATGCCACGCGCGCGCAAGCCCAGTACGCGCAGGCCTGGGGCGACGCCGAAGCGCAGGCCTACCTCGCGGCGCTGAAGGCGTCGAGCAAGGTCGAGGTCACCCCGCAGCCGGCCACCCCGCCCGATGCGGCCGCGTCGGCCGCCGTCGCTGCCGCACGCTGAACGACCGCGCTGAACGACCGGATACGCCATCGCCGTACCGCCGGCAGGCGCCCGCCGCCGCGGGCAGAACCGCCGGGTGCTCCGCTATACTTGTCGGCTCTCTGGTGGCTGTAGCTCAGTTGGTAGAGTCCAGGATTGTGATTCCTGTTGTCGTGGGTTCGAGCCCCATCAGCCACCCCAAGTACCCGCTTCATATGGTCTCACCAAGGACCAACTTCTACGGTAAATCAACGACTTAGCCGGTTGATTGTCTTTGGAAGGTTCCTGCCGTCTCACGGCAGCTCAGCGGATGTGGGGGAACATGTGGGGGAACGAATGGCGGTTTTCGGACCATTCGGAGTTTTGTTCCCCCATGCTCACCGACAAACAGTG
>JBDSZM010000387.1:0-6323 GCA_039925165.1 Burkholderiaceae bacterium | reverse complement strand
TTGCTGGCGCGGGTCTACGACGACGTGGCGCCGCGCCTGCTGCCGATGGCACGGCGCTCGCTCACCGCGCACCTGCACAAGCTGGCGCACGACGGCGCCGCAGCGAGCACGCCGGACGGCGACTGGTCGCTGACGAAAGGTTGACGATGGCCAACACGCAGACGGCGGACGACACGATTCGGGTCGGGGTCGGCGGCTGGACCTACGAGCCCTGGCGCAACAACTTCTTTCCCGAGGGGCTGGCGAAGGCGCGCGAGCTCGAGTACGCGAGCCGCAAGCTCACCGCGATCGAGGTCAACGGCACCTACTACAGCACCCAGAAGCCGGCCACCTTCGCCAAGTGGCGCGACGAGACGCCGGACGGTTTCGTGTTCTCGCTCAAGGCCTCGCGCTACTCGACCAACCGCAAGGTGCTGGCCGAGGCGGGCGAGTCGATCCAGCGTTTCGTGAACAGCGGAATCGAGGAGCTCGGCCCCAAACTCGGTCCGATCGTCTGGCAGTTCGCCCCGACCAAGCGCTTCGATCCGGACGACTTCGGTGCCTTCGTCGAGCTGCTGCCCGACAAGGTCGGCGCGCTGCGGCTGCGCCATGTGCTCGACGTGCGGCACGACAGCTTCAAGGTCCCCGACTACCTGGCATTGGCCCGCAAGGCCGGGGTCTCGACCGTCTTCGCCGACTCCGACGACTATCCGTCCTTCGCCGACCTGACCGCCGACTTCGTCTACGCGCGACTGATGCGGACCCAGCCCGGGATCGAGACCGGCTATGCCGCTGCGGATCTCGACGCCTGGGTGGCGCGGGCACGCCAGTGGGCCGGCGGCGACGAGCCGGACGACCTGCCCCGCGTCGCGCCGCGTGTCCCGCCGGTGGCACCCACGGCGGCAAGACCGCGTGAGGTCTTTCTGTATTTCATCAGCGGTGCCAAGGAACGCGCCCCGGCGGCGGCGATGGCGCTGATCGAGCGACTCGGCTGACGCCCGACGCTTCAGGCCGGTGCGCCGGCGCGGGCGACGACTGCCGCGTTGTCGGGCCCCGACAAGTGCGACGTGCACCCGAACAGCGATACCGCGTGCGGAGCCCCGGCGGCGAGGATGCTGACGGCGGTGTTGGCCAGCGCGCCGGGCGACTCGACGGCAAGCTGGCAGTGCCGGTCGAGCATCGCGCGGATCACGAGGCCGTGCGTGACCACCACCAGCGGCGCCGGCAGCGTGGCGCGCAACCGAACCGCCGTCTCGAAGGCGCGCGCTACGCGCTCGGCGAACTGGGCCGCCGATTCACCGTTCGGCGGCGCCACGTCGCCGGTGATGACGGCGTGGCCGATCGCGTCGTAGGGCTGGCCCCGCCAGTCGCCGAAGTTGCGCTCGTGCAGCAGCGGCGTGGTCTGCACGGCGACCCCGCAGGCCGAGCCGATCGCCTGCGCCGTGGCCAGGGCACGCGGCAGGTCGCTGCTGAGGATGGCGCCGACCCCCATGCCGGCGAAGCGCCGCGCGACCGCTTCGGCCTGCGCCAGGCCGTGCGCATTGAGCGGCGTCGCAGCGGGCTGAACCACGCGATCGACGTTCAGCGCGGTCTCGCCGTGGCGCACGAGGATGATCGTCATCGCCGGCGACGGTGCGCGGTCGTGGGGATCGGCGTCAGCCTGCGTCGGCCGGCGTCTGCGCCGCCACGAGTGCCGCATCGCGTGCGCGGGCGCGGGCCATCGCCGGGCGCGCGTTGACGCGCGCCATGTAGTCGGTGAGGACCGGCAGTTCGGGCACCAGCTTGAACATCGTGGTCCAGCCGAGGGCGGTGCCCCACAGCACGTCGGCGGCGGTAAAACGGTCGCCGAGCAGCCAGGGGCCGCCCGCGAGCTGATCGGTCAGCGTGTTCAACATGGTGTCGTAGTCGCCGTAGGGCGAGGTCGAGGCGGGGGCCGGGTCGCGCTTGAGCGCGCGATCGATCAGCGCCGGCTCGAAGCACGAGCCGTAGTACACCATCCAGCGCAGGTAAGGCCCGCGCAACGGATCGCCGATCGGCGGTGCGAGCCCGGCCTCGGGGTACAGGTCCGCCAGGTACATGTAGACGGCAGGCTGCTCCGTGACGAGCGCGTCGCCGTGCAGCAATGCCGGCACCTTGCCCATCGGATTGATCGCCAGATACTCGGCCCGCCGCTGCTCGCCAGCCTTCATGTCCAGCACCCGCAGCGTGTGGTCGGCGTTGATCTCCTCGACCAGCACCAGCGCGCCGAAGGAACGCGAGTTGGCGCAGTGAAACAGGGTCACGTGGCGTGGGTTGCTCATCGCGAAGTCTCCGGTGGCAGCGCGGCGAGTCTAGCGGCGCGCTTGCGCTCAGCGCTTGCGCTTCCTGCGGGCGGGTGCGGCGCCCGACCTCGGGGCAGCCCCGGCGGCGGCGCCGGTCCAGAAGTCGACGATCTGCCGGGTTGCCTCGGCCTGCATCGCGGCGACCTCGCGGTGCGCCGCCGCCGTGGCGTGACCTTTGACGGTCGCGGCGGTGCGGTTGGCGGCGCTGAGCCAGGCGCTCATCAACGGATTGTTCGCGGTCCAGGGGTTGCGCACTTCGTGTTCCTCCTCGCGACCCATCCGCGACCCGGCAGCATGCAACACAGGGCCGTGGCAGTCCGTCGCCCGGCAGCGCGCACCGCCGTGGCCGATCTCCTACGCGGACCGGTCCGCGCGCTACCTACATGCTGCGCCGGTACTGCCCGCCGACCTCGAACAGCGCGTTCGTGATCTGCCCGAGCGAGCAGCAGCGCACCGCCTGCATCAGCACTTCGAAGACGTTGCGGTTGTCGATCACCGCGGCCTGCAGCCGCGCCAGCATGGCCGGCGCCTCGGCCGCGTGGCGAGCGTGGAAATCGGCTAGCCGCTTCAATTGCGATTGCTTCTCGTCGTCGGTCGATCGCGCCAGTTCGAGCGTATCGGCGACCGGGTCGCCGTGCGGGTTACGGAAGGTGTTGACACCGACGATCGGGTACTCGCCGGTGTGCTTGCGCATCTCGTAGTGCATCGACTCTTCCTGGATCTTGCCGCGCTGGTAGCCGGTCTCCATCGCGCCGAGCACGCCGCCGCGCTCGGCGATCCGCTCGAACTCGGCCAGCACCGCCTCCTCGACCAGTTCGGTCATCTCGTCGATGATGAAGGCGCCCTGGTTCGGGTTCTCGTTCTTCGCCAGGCCCCACTCGCGGTTGATGATGAGCTGGATCGCCATCGCGCGGCGCACGCTGTCTTCGGTTGGGGTCGTGATCGCCTCGTCGAAGGCGTTGGTGTGCAGGCTGTTGCAGTTGTCATACACCGCGATCAGCGCCTGCAGCGTGGTGCGGATATCGTTGAACTGGATCTCCTGCGCGTGCAGTGAACGCCCGCTCGTCTGCACGTGGTATTTCAGCTTCTGAGAGCGCTCGTTGGCACCGTAGCGCTCGCGCATCGCGACCGCCCAGATGCGCCGCGCGACCCGCCCCATCACGGTGTATTCCGGGTCCATGCCGTTGCTGAAGAAGAACGACAGGTTGGGCGCGAATTCGTCGATGTGCATGCCCCGCGCCAGATACGCCTCGACGAAGGTGAAGCCGTTGGAGAGCGTGAATGCGAGCTGGCTGATCGGGTTGGCGCCGGCCTCGGCGATGTGATAGCCCGAGATGCTGACCGAATAGAAATTGCGCACCTGGTGCTGGACGAAATAGGCCGCGATGTCGCCCATCACCTTGAGGCTGAACTCGGTCGAGAAGATGCAGGTGTTCTGGCCCTGGTCCTCCTTCAGGATGTCGGCCTGCACCGTGCCGCGCACGTTCTGCTCGACCCACGCGGTGATCTTGCGCGCCTCGTCGTCGCTCGGCTCGCGGCCGTTGTCGCGCTCGAACTGGTCGAGCTTCTGGTCGATCGCGGTGTTCATGAACATCGCGAGGATCGTCGGCGCCGGGCCGTTGATGGTCATGCTGACGCTGGTGGCCGGGTGCGTCAGGTCGAAACCGTCGTACAGCACTTTCATGTCGTCGAGGGTGGCGATGCTGACGCCCGAGTTGCCGACCTTGCCGTAGATGTCGGGCCGCAGGTCGGGGTCGTTGCCGTACAGCGTCACCGAGTCGAACGCGGTCGACAGCCGCTTCGCGTCCATTCCCGCGCTGAGCAGCTTGAAGCGGGTGTTGGTGCGAAACGCATCGCCTTCGCCGGCGAACATGCGGGTCGGGTCTTCGTTCTCGCGCTTGAAGGCGAAGGTGCCGGCGCTGTACGGGAAGCTGCCCGGCACGTTGTCGAGCATCAGCCATTTGAGGATCTCGCCGTGGTCCTCGTAGGTCGGCAGCGCGACCTTGCGCACCTGGGTGCCCGACAGCGTCGTTGTCGTCAGCGCCGAACGGATCTCCTTGTCGCGGATCTTCACCACGTACTCGTCGCCGGCATAGGCGCGTTGCAGGTCGGGCCACTGCTTGAGCAGGTGCAGCGCGTCCTTGTCCATGCGCGCCAGGCGCTGGCCGGCGAGGTCGAGCGCGGCCTCGGCGGCGGGCGCTCGGTCAGGCTTGTCGACCTTCAGCATGCGCGCCGCTGCCTTGAGCTGCTGCACCTCGCGCGCGAGCCGCGACTGTGCCAGCGCGCGCGCCTTGTACGCGCGCAGCATGTCGGCGATCTCGGCCAGGTAGCGCGCCCGCGCCGCCGGCACGATCGGCACCTCGTGGGTGCTGTGGCGGGTCGCGACCACGGGCAGCCGGCGCTCGCCGACTGGCATGCCGAGCGCCTGCAGCCGCGGCAACAACGCCTGGTAGAGCGCGGTCACGCCGTCGTCGTTGAAGCGGCTCGCCATCGTGCCGAACACCGGCATCGTGTCGGGCGCGGCGTTGAACGCCTGCTGATTCCGCTGCACCTGCTTGGCCACGTCGCGCAGCGCATCGGCCGCGCCCTTGCGGTCGAACTTGTTGATCGCCACGAACTCGGCGAAGTCGAGCATGTCGATCTTCTCGAGCTGGCTCGCGGCGCCGAACTCGGGTGTCATCACATACATCGGCACGTCGACCAGCGGCACGATGGCCGCATCGCCCTGGCCTATGCCGGAGGTCTCGACCACGATCAGGTCGAAGCCTGCGCTCGCCTTGACGGCGGCCAGCACGTCGGGCAGCGCCCGGCTGATCTCGCTGCCGAAGTCGCGCGTCGCGAGGCTGCGCATGAAGACTCGTGCCCCTCGCCCGGTGGCTACACCGGCCGATCCTCCGGGGGGATGCGGGCCGGCTTGGGGCGGGCCTGCGCTCGGCCCGCGCGCGCTGGTACCGGTCCACGGCGAGATCGCGTTCATGCGGATCCGGTCCCCGAGCAGCGCGCCGCCGCTCTTGCGCCGGCTCGGGTCGATCGAGATGACGGCGATGCGCAGCGCGTCGTCTTGGTCCAGGCGCAGGCGGCGGATCAGCTCGTCGGTCAGGCTCGACTTGCCGGCGCCGCCGGTGCCGGTGATGCCGACGACCGGCGTCTTCGCGGCCTGCGCGGCGGCGTTCAGTTCGGCCTTCAAGCCCGGCGCGACCTGGCCGTTCTCGAGCGCCGTGACGAGCTGGGCGAGCGCGCGCCAGTGCGTCTCGTCGTTCCCTTGCAGGGCCGTCAGCGTGGTCGGCGCGTGCGGCGACAGGTCGCGGTCGCAGCGCATCACCATCTCGCCGATCATCCCGGCCAGGCCCATGCGCTGGCCGTCCTGCGGGCTGTAGATGCGCGCCACGCCATAGGCCTGCAGCTCGGCGATCTCACTCGGCACGATGACGCCGCCGCCGCCGCCGAAGACCTGGATGTGCGCGCCACCGCGGTCCCTCAGCAGGTCGACCATGTACTTGAAATATTCGACGTGGCCGCCCTGGTAGCTGCTGATCGCGATGCCCTGCACATCCTCTTGCAAGGCCGCGGTGACGACCTCGTCGACCGAGCGGTTGTGGCCGAGGTGGATCACCTCGCAGCCCATGCCCTGCAGGATCCGCCGCATGATGTTGATGGCCGCGTCGTGGCCGTCGAACAGGCTGGCGGCGGTGACGAAGCGCACCTTGTGGGTCGGTCGATAGGCGGCGAGGGCCTGGTACTCGGCAGCGAGGTCGGTCATGGAACGGGCTTTCGGAACGCGTGCGTCGTAGGGCGAAGAACGGCTCAGACCACCCGCAGTGCCGACAGCGCCGGATCGGCCGGCGGGTAGCGCAGCTTGAGCGATTCGAAGGCCTGCTGGAGCAGCGTGGCGATCATCAGGTTGCGGTGCGTCTTGGAGTCGGCCGGCACGATGGTCCACGGCGCCCAGGCCGTGCCGGTGGCGCCGATCGCACTCGCGTAGGCGGCCTGGTACTCGGCCCACTGCTTGCGCACCTCCAGGTC
>JBDSZM010000386.1:0-2772 GCA_039925165.1 Burkholderiaceae bacterium | reverse complement strand
GCGACGCGCCACGCCCTCGCCTGCCTGCTCGGCCGCATCGAGCGCGACCTGCTGCCGCGCCTGCCGCAGATCGATTTCGCGGTCGATGTCGTCGCCGACCTGGTGATCAAGGAGTTGCGCCGCACCGGCCTCGTTGACCTGCGCGACCAGGCCGGTTGTCTGCTCGGCAAGATCGAAGCGGTGCTGCGTGCCGTGGCCGAGGTCGCGCGCCTGCTCGCCGCGCGCGGACTGCCCCATGCGGCGCCGCGCCCGCTGGCGGCAGCACGCGCGGCACCCGTCGCCCGCAGCGCGCCCAGCCGCGGCCAGGACGCCACCTACTGCTGGTATGCCTCGTGGCTGTACGCCAAGCGCCGCCAGGGCTCGGGCACCGATACCTCGGGAGGCCACATCTTCCTGCAGGTCGTGACCAATATCTTCACGCTCAACCACTACCCGCAGGACGAGGTCTGGCACAGCGAGGACTGCAAGAGCCTGGTGCTGCGCCGCGCGGCCGGCTCCGACGAAATCCTGCACCGCTCGGAGACGCCGTTCGAGTGGTACGAGGCGCCGCAGTTCAGCGGGGACGTGCCGGCGCGTCCGTTCGACGGTGCCGACCACGCCGAGCACTTCCTGATGTGCCGGATCGAGGGCCCGTTCCTCGAGACCTGGACCCACGTCAGCGCCATCCTCGCGGACTTCACGGTCGGCCTCGTTCACGTCATCCAGCTCGCGACCAGCCCGAACGAATTCGCGGTCAATGCGCAACGCTGGATGTGGACCTGGGTCAACGCGTGCGTCTCGACCACCCACGTGCCACTGCCCTCGCTGATCGCGTGGAAGGCGGGCACCGGGGTCGGGCTCAAGTTCGTCTTCTCACCGCTGCTGGTGATGATCGGTTCGGCGCTCGGCTCGCTGGAAGGCAAACACAGCAAGACCAACGGAACCAACATCTTCCTGCAGTACCTCACGATGCTCGGCGGCGACACGCTCGCGGCCGTGAAGAACGATGTCGTCGTGACGCTGGTGCACGAGCTCTTCCTGTCGGTCTTCACGCTGATCAACAACGACGGCCCGCGCGACGCCCCGGCGAGTGGGCCCGACCTGCGGCCGGCCAACCGCGAGATGTCGGGCCCGGTCGTGAGCCTCGTCAACGCGCTGCTCGGCATGCTCTTCGTCAAGCTGATCCGGCGCGAGGACCACGGCCTGCCGATCGGCGGCGACGCGACGCGCTTCGTGCTGTGGTGGGTCGTCGGGGCACCCCTCATGGCGTTCGTCGGAACCTTCAGCGGCGTGCTCGTGGGCTGGGGCGTCGCACGCGCCACGACCGTGAAGCAACTGTGGCAGGAGCCACTGCTGGGCGCGCTCATCGGCATGGTGATGTTCCCGGTGACGCTCTACAACACGCTCGAGGGCGATACCGACGACGGCCGCTACAACCCGACCGTCGACCCGCAGGGCAATGCCTTCGCGGTGCCGCGCCTGCCTTTCCAAGGCTATCCGCCGGCCGACGCCTCGCCCTATCGGCTGCCGTATCCGGCCGGCCAGGTCTCGTTCATCGGCCAGGCCAACCAGGGCTTCTTCAGCCACATGCGCTACGGCGCGACGGTGCAGGTCTATGCCTACGATTTCGCGCACGACTTCAAGGACGAGGTGCTGTGCGTGCGCGACGGCACGGTGGTCGACTGGTTCGATTTCTATCCCGACGACACGGACCTGAAAAATGTCTTCACCGCAGGCAGCGCCGATGCCGCGACCGGCCTCGCCGCCGCGGCGGCGGGCCAGGCCGCCGGCCTGATCCAGACCGGCCAGAGCGGGCGTGGCGGCAACCTGACCGGCAACTGGAATTTCGTGCTGATCCGGCACGACAGCCACGACCCGGTGCACGACCTCGACCAGGGCGGAACGCCGGTCTATACCTTTGCCGAATACGGCCACGGCGCGAACGGCGGCGTGCAGGCGGCGTTCGCGCTGCGCGGTATCGCGGCCGGCGCCATCATCGGCACGAAGGTCACGCTGGGCCAGGTGGTGATGCTCGCCGGCGATACCGGCACCAGCTTTCACAACCACCTGCACCTGCACTTGCGGGCGATGGTCGGCGCGCCGGTGCCACCGGCAGCCCTGCCCGCGGTGCCGCCGCCGTTCAACCCCGGCAACCTCTCGCCCTACACGCTGCCTTTCGTCTTTCGCGAAGCGCGTCACGTGCTCGGCGCCGACGGGCCGCTGCGCCACCTGACCTGGTACACGAGCGAGAACCCGCGGACGGGATGACGCAATGAAGCCCCCATACTCACTTCGCTCGCTTCCCCCATGGTCCCGAAGGGTCCATTGCGTGGCCCCTGCGGCGTTCAGTACCTACGCAGCGGCCGGGCGGTACTGAGATGGACTTGTCCGTCCCCGACCTCTTCGCCGCCGGCTCGCAGCCGGGCCTGGCGCCGCGCGTCAAGCTCGAACGCAAGACCGGCGCCGCGTCGGGCTTCGGCGGGGCGCTGCTCGATGCGGCGGCCGGGGCCGCCGCGGGGGTGGCAAATTCGCTCGGGATCGCGCAGCCCGACCCGCTGACCGAGTCGCTCTCGTCGCTCGTCGTCCACCTGATCGGCGCGCCGGCGCTGGCCACGGCGCGCTTGCGCGTCCTGCCGCGCTCGGACTTCCCGGCACTCGCGCTGGGCGATGCCATCACGGTCAAGCTCGCCGATGCGGGCGATCCGCAACCGGTCTTCGCCGGCACGGTCGCCAAGGTCAGCGGCCAGGGCGGCGCGCTCGACGTGCTGCTGGCCGGGCCTGCGGCCAAGCTCG
>JBDSZM010000385.1:0-7001 GCA_039925165.1 Burkholderiaceae bacterium | reverse complement strand
CGCGTGCGCGCCGTCGCCGAACAGTTCGGGCGAGACGCCGGCGACGCCTTCGAGCGTGTCGGCGATGGCGCTCGGTTGCTCGAAGATCTCCTTCTGCATGTAGTGCCGGTAGGGCCCGAGCTCGGCCGCACCGCTGTGCGCATGCACGGTGCGCACCGGGCGCTGCACGGCCTCGAAGCGGCCCTCTTTCTGTATATCCGCGGCGCGGTGCGTGATCCAGTATTTGCCGAGTTGCAGGTCGACCACGTCGCCTTCTTCGAGATAGACGATCTGGTCGGTCAGGCCGGCCAGCGCCATTGCATCGGAGGCGAGGAAATGCTCACCCTTGGCGACGCCCTCGGCGGTGCCGATACCGAGCACGAGCGGCGAGCCCTCGCGCGCGCCGATCACCCGCTGCGGCTCGTCGCGGGCGAAGACGGCGATGGCATAGGCGCCGCGCAGTTGCAGCGTGGCGCGCTGGACCGCGTCGAGCAGGTCGCCGTCGTACAGGTGGTCGACCAGGTGCGCGATGACTTCGGTGTCGGTCTGGCTGTCGAAGACGTAGCCCTTGGCGACGAGCGTCGCGCGCAACTCGTCGTGGTTCTCGATGATGCCGTTGTGGACCAGCGCGATGCGGTCGCTCGACGCCTGGCGGGCGGTGGGCCCGCGCGAGGGACCGCGCGAGAAGTGCGGGTGCGCGTTGTGCAGCGCCGGCGCGCCGTGCGTGGCCCAGCGGGTATGGGCGATGCCGGTGCCGCCGATCACCTCGTCGGCGGCGACATTCGCTTCCAGTTCGGCGACGCGCGAGGTGCTGCGGGCGCGCCGCAGGCCGCCGTTCTGATGCACCGCGACGCCGCACGAGTCGTAGCCGCGGTATTCGAGCCGCTTCAGACCTTCGATGAGGATGGGAACGATGTTGCGCTGACTGACCGCGCCGACGATGCCGCACATGGAAGACCTTTCGAGATCGGGGTCCGCGCATCCTAGGCACGCGGCGTCGGAGGAGGCTTTCAAATTGGTGGCAATAATGGAATAATCAACGCCACATACTTAAATATGGCCTTTAACTTCGATATGCCATCGAATTCAATCGATTCGGTCACACTCGACGAGATCGACCTGCGCCTGCTCGACCTGCTGCAGCGCGACGCGTCGCGCTCCAACCAGGATCTGGCACTTGCCGCCCACACGTCGGCGGCGACCTGTCTGCGCCGCGTCAAGCGGCTGGTCGACCTCGGCGTGATCGAGCGGCGGATCGCGATCCTCTCGCCGCAGCGCCTGGGCGAGGGGCTGACCGCGATCGCCGAGGTCACGCTCGACCGCCAGGGTGCCGAACATCTGGCCGCCTTCGAGGCGCGCGCCGTGGCGGATGCGGCGGTCCAGCAGTGTTACCGGGTGACGCCCGGGCCCGACCTGGTGCTCGTGGTTCAGACGCTCGACATGGCGGAATATTCCGCGCTTGTCCAGCGCTTGTTCACCCAGGATGCCAACGTCCGCAACGTGAAGGCCTACTTCAGCGTCGCGCGCGCCAAGTTCGAACCCGCCATCGCGCTGCCGCGGCCGCGCCGGGCCTGACCCACCCCGCGCCTAGCGCCGCAGGATCGCCAGGCCCTTGAGGTAGTCGCCTTCGGGAAACGTCACCGTCATCGGATGATCCGGCGCCGCGCCCAGGCGCGCGTGGACATAGCCGTCGACACCGGCATCGAGCCCGGCACCGGCGACGATCTTGTGGAACAGGTCGGCCGGGATGCCGCCCGAGCAGGAGTAGGTGAACAGCATGCCGCCCGGCGCGAGCAGCCCGAAGGCGAGCCGGTTGATGTCGTTGTAGGCGCGCGCGGCGCGCTCGGCGTGCGCCACGGTCGGTGCGAATTTGGGCGGATCGAGGACGATCGCATCGAAGCACGCGCCCTGCTCGCGCAGGCTGCGCAAGGTCTGGTTCACATCCGCATCGAGCGCGCGATGCCGGCCTGCGTCGAAGCCGTTGAGGGCGATGTTCTGCGCGGCGCGCTGCAAGGCCGGCGCGGATGAATCGACGGCGGTGACATGCTCGGCGCCGCCCGCCAGTGCGGCCACGCTGAAGCCGCCGGTATAGGCATAGCAGTTCAGTACGCGCTTCAACTGGAAGTGACGAACCGTCTGCATGAAACGCAGCCGGCTGTCGCGCTGGTCGAGATAGAAACCGGTCTTGTGGCCAGCGGCGATATCGACGCCGTAGCGCCGCCCGTGCTCGGTGATCTCGAGCTCGGTCGGGCCGTCGCCGCGCAGCCAGCCGGTGCGCGGTTCCAGCCCTTCGAGCGCGCGCGATTTCGCATCGCTGCGCTCGTACAGGCGCTCGAGGCCGGTCGCACGCAGCAGCGCATCGACGATCGCCGCCTTCCAGCGCTCGACCCCGACCGCGAGAAACTGCGCGGCCAGCGTGTCGCCGTAGCGGTCGACCACCAGGCCCGGCAGGCCGTCGGCCTCGCCATGGATCAGGCGCACGCCATCGCTGTCGATCGGCAGACGTGCGCGCATCGCGATTGCCTGCTCGATGCGCCGGGTGAAGAAGGCGGCGTCGACGCGCTCGGCCTCGACAAAGCTCCAGGCGCGCAGCCGGATCTTCGACGTCGGGCTGAACGCGGCCCAGGCGAGAAAATCGCCGTCCTGAGAGACCACCTTCACTGTCTCGCCGGGATCGGCCTTGCCGCTTGCGACGCTGCCCTCGAACACCCACGGATGGCGGCGCTGAAGCGAACGTTCCTTGGCGTCGCGCAGCTTGATCGTCTTCATGGCGGAATTGTGCGGGCACGACGGTCATGGCCCAGGCGATCGCTAGAACGCGCGCTGCTGCGCAGACAACGAAAAAGCCGCCCTCGCGGGCGGCCTTTGTTTTAAGCGCGAATCGCCTCAGTCGGTCACTCGATCCCAGGCGCCTCGAACCGCGTGCTTGGCTTCGTTCCAGGTCAGGCGCGACGTACCCTTGGCGCGCTCCCAATCGGCGCTGAGTTCATGCTCGGCCGACTCGAAGGTACCCGGGTAGCGGCTGCGACCGTTGTAGCCGACCGAGTAAGCCGGACGGTAGTCGTCGTAGTTGCGGTCCGGCGTGGCATAGGTCGAGCGCGCGTGCGCGACGGACCAGTAGCTGTCCTCGGCCTGCGGATTCACCGTCGCGCCGACGGCATGACCGGCCGCGCTGCCGGCAGCCGCGCCGATCGCCGCCCCCGCCACCATGCCGACGGGTCCACCCACCGCGCCCACAGCCGCCCCGGCGGCGGCACCGCCGAGCGCGCCGGTTCCCTTTGCCAAGTGGTGTTCCGCAAGGGTATCGCCCGGCTTCGGATTGACGACCTCGCCAGCGCCTTTGCCGGCCAGACCGCCTGCGATGCCACCGATTGCGGCGCCCGCGGCCATGCCGATCGGTCCGCCCACTGCGCCGACGGCAGCGCCGGTCGCCGCGCCGGCTCCGGCACCGACGCCCGTGCCGAGGTGGTGATCCGACAGATCATCGTCGGCCTTCGGGTTGACGACTTCGCTGGCGCCCTTGCCGGCCAGTCCACCGGCGACGGCACCGATGGCCGCACCGGCGGCCATGCCCACCGGTCCGCCCACGGCACCCAGCGCGGCGCCAGTCACGGCACCGCCAGAGGCCCCGGCGCCGGTTCCGAGGTTGTGGCGCGACAGGTCATCGCCCGCCTTCGGGTTGACCACTTCAGACGCGCCCTTGGCCGCCATGCCACCCGTCATCGCACCAACCGCCGCACCCGCGGCCATCCCGAGCGGGCCGCCGACGGCTCCAATGGCCGCACCGGTCACGGCCCCCGCCGCGGCACCCGAGCCGGCTCCGAGGTTGTGGTCGGTCAGATCGTCGCCGGCCTTGGGATTGACGACTTCGGAAGCGCCCTTGCCGACCATGCCGCCCGTCACTGCACCGATGGCCGCACCGGCGGCCATACCGATCGGGCCCCCGGCCGCGCCGATGACCGCTCCGGCCAGCGCACCACCGCTCGCACCCGTGCCGGTGCCGAGCTTGTGTTCAGCGAGATCGTCATCAGCCTTGGGATTCACGACCTCGGCGGCGCCCTTGCCGGCCATCCCGCCCGTAGCG
This sequence comes from Burkholderiaceae bacterium, assembly GCA_039925165.1. Classification (GTDB taxonomy): domain Bacteria; phylum Pseudomonadota; class Gammaproteobacteria; order Burkholderiales; family Burkholderiaceae_C; genus JBDSEG01. Next base: position 2,938 of record JBDSZM010000385.1, on the reverse strand, counting down.
GCACCGATGGCTGCACCAGCGGCCATGCCGATGGGCCCGGCCACTGCGCCGAGGGTCGCACCGGCGACAGCACCCGCACTCGCGCCGGTACCAGTGCCGACCTTGTGCTCCTCGGGTGCGCCACCTTCGGTGGGATTGGCCTGCTCGGCGACGCTCTTGCCGCCGAGTCCCCCGACGATGCCGCCGACGATGACGCCGGCAACGGTGCCGATCGGACCGATCACCGAGCCGAGAGCCGCACCGGCGATGGCGCCACCCGCGGCACCAACGCCGGTACCGACAGGATGCGCACCCGGCTCATCGGTGATCGGATCGCGGTTCTGGGGGTTTTTCTCGGACATGTTGATACCTCATTAGGGTGAAAAGATGGTGACTCGTGCCAGCCTGAAGCCCTGTCGCGTTCCGGGTCTTGCTGCGAGACGACATCGTCTGCGGCGATACGACTCTGACCTGTAGGACGACGGTGACCACTGATGTAGTCGGCGCAGCGAACCCCGCATCTGCGGGACGGCGCGACGCTCGCCGGTACTTCAGCCGCGCCGCTTGGCCCGCGGATGCGCCGCGTCGTACACCTTCGACAGATGGCCGAAGTCGAGCTTGGTATAGACCTGCGTGGTCGCGATATTGGCGTGACCGAGCAGCTCCTGCACCGCGCGCAGGTCGCCGCTGCTTTGCAGCAGGTGCGAGGCGTACGAGTGGCGCAGCATGTGCGGATGGACGTGGGTCGGCAGCCCCGCCTGGATGGCGCGCTGGCCGAGACGCTTGCGCACCTGCGCGGCGCTCAGGCGCCCGCCGCGGCGGCCGACCAGCAGCGCGGGCTCGTCGGCGCCGGCGAGTTGCGGCCGCACCGCGAGCCACGCCGCCAGCGCGCGCAGTGCCGCGCCGCCGACCGGCACCTCGCGCCGCTTGCCGCCCTTGCCCAGCACCTGCGCGCTGGCGTCGGCCGGGTCGATCCAGCCGGCCGCGTGCGCCGAGGCACGCAGGTCCAGGCCGACCAGCTCGCTCACCCGCAGGCCGCAGCCGTACAGCAGTTCGACGATGCAGTGGTCGCGCGCGTCGAGTTGCGGATCGGCGTCGGCATCGCTCAGCTCGGCGAGCGCCACCGCGTGGTCGACCGAGAGTGCCTTGGGCAGCGGCCGCGGGGCCTTGGGTGCGCGCACGCCGTCGACCGGGTTGTGCTCGATCAGGCCGTCGCGCCCGAGCCAGCGGTACAACCCGCGCCAGGCCGACAGCACGAGCGCGATGCTGCGCGGCGCCAGGCCCTGGCCGTGCAGCATCGCGGCCCAGCGCCGAACGTTCGGCGACTGCACCTCCCGCAGATCGACGCCCGCGTCGCCGGCCAGCGCCGCCAGTCGCGCCAGCGCCTCGGCATAGGTCTGGAGCGTGCGCGCCGCCAGCCGGCGCTCGACCCGCAGGTGGGTCAGGTAGCGCTCGAGGTCGGACCCGGGCTCGGTGAGGTCCGACATGGCGCGCTCACGCGGCCGGCAGCAGTCGCACCAGCGCCGCGCTGGCGATCTCGCCGATGCGCAGCAGGAACTCGGTGCCCATCGCGGCGCCGAAGCGCGTCGCATCGGGCGAGGCCAGCACCAGCATGCCGAAGGCCTGCTCGCTCGCGCCATGGCGCAGCGGAATCATCGCGAGCGACATCGCGCTGGCCGGGTCCTCGAGCCACCGCACCGCCTCGAAGCCCGAGTTGACCCCGCAGTAGGGCACGGTCAGGCTGGCGGCCAGGCTCTTCACGTCGTCGCCGACCGGCTGCGCAAAATCGAGCGCGGCGTACGCCGGCGCGGCGTCCCAGACCCGGATGCCGGCCTGCGGGATGAAGAAGTGGTGCATCAGCTCGCGCACCACCTGCGCCGGCAGCTCGGCCGGCTCGGCGGTCAGCATCAGCGCGCGGGTCCAGCGGTGCAGCCGGTCGGCGATGGCCACGTTCTCCTGGCCGTGGCGGATCATCTCGATGATCTTGCCCTCGAGTCCCTTGATCTTCTCGCGCAGCATTTCCATCTGCCGCTCCTGCAGCGAGACCGCGCGCTGGCCGTGCGGGCTGGTCAGTTGCACGGCGCTCAGCAGTTCGGCATGGCGCTCGAAGAAGGCCGGCGTATTGGCCAGGTAGTTGGCAATGTCGGCTTCGGTAATTCCCTGGATGCTCACGGCATGGTGCTTTCGTTGGTGACGGGCCGGTCGATCCGGGCCCGCCGTGGTCAAAGGTCGATCTCGCCCTCGAAGACCGACTCGGCCGGCCCCGTCATGTAGACATGCGCGTCGCCGCCGGCCCAGGCGATCGTCAGCCGGCCGCCGTGGGTGTCGACGTCGACCTGCGGGTCGAGCCGGCCGAGCCGGATGCCGGCCACCACCGCCGCGCAGGCGCCGGTGCCGCAGGCGAGCGTCTCGCCGGCGCCGCGTTCGTGCACCCGCAGCCGCATCGATCCGCGATCCGTGATCTGCGCGAAGCCGGCGTTGACCTGGCGCGGGAAACGCGCATGCCGCTCGATCAGCGGGCCTTGCGCATCGACCGGCGCGCGCTCGGCGTCGGCGACGAATTGCACCGCGTGCGGGTTGCCCATCGAGACCAGCGCGACCTCGACCGCACGAAGTTGCAAATTCGCGCCGAGGTCGAGCGGCCACAGGTCCATGCCGCCGGCGTCGCGCGGCACGATGCCGGTGGCGTCGAAGGGCAGCGCGGCCGGATCGAACAGCGGCCGGTTCATGTCGACCCGGACCCGGCCGTCGTCCTGCAGGTGCAGCTCGAGCAAGTTGTTGACGGTCTGCACGCGCAGGGTGCGCTGGTCGGTCAGGCCGTGGTCGACCGCGTAGCGGACGAAGCAGCGCGCGCCGTTGCCGCAGTGCTCGACCTCGTCGCCGCTGCCGCCGTTGTAGATGCGGTAGCCGAAGTCGATGCCGGGTGCGGGGCTGGGTTCGATCAGCAATATCTGGTCGG
>JBDSZM010000384.1:0-5204 GCA_039925165.1 Burkholderiaceae bacterium | reverse complement strand
GCAAGCGGCTCGCCACGCGGTGCGGTGAATCGGCGCGGTCGGTCACCAGGTTCGCGCCGTGGATGAGGCGATGCAGCGCAGCCGCTGCGGGAACGCCGCGGCCGCCCAGATGACGATCGGGCCGCTCATGCAGTAGCCGACGGCGCCAATGCGCGACCCATCGACGCCCGGGCGGCCGTCGAGGTAGCGCAGCAGGGCTGCGGTGTCGCAAGCGGTGGTTCGGGCGTCGAGGCTGGCCATGTGCGCAAACATCTCTGCCATCGCCGCCTCGGTGCGTTCCTTGATCACGAAGTCGCGCGAGCGGCGGTAATAGAGGTTGAGCAGGACGACGCAAAAGCCCACGCTCGCCAGTCGCCGCGCCATGTCGTGCAGCTCGCCGCGCTTGCCAGGCGCGTCCATGTAGAACAGCAGTGCCGGAAACGGTCCGCCTTCCTCGGTTCGACGACGAAGGTGTTCATGGCGCCGTCTGCGGTCGGCAGTTCGAGGTGCTGTTCGATCACGGTCGGGGTCCGATCGGGGTGAGGAGGGCGAGCGTGGTCGCGACGGCCACGCGAACAGCGTAACCTGCGAGCCGGCGCAGGGTGGGGAGCCCCGGAAACTGAGCGTTTGCCCGCTCGCGGGTCGGTTCCGGCAGCCGTCACAATCCGTCACACTCGGCTCTCGACGGCTCAGCAAACGATCATGATCCCGCCTTCCCCGGCCTTGCACCCCGCCGACGTTGCCCGGGCCGCGCTGCGCCGGCTGGGTGAGCTGAAGCTGCCGCCGACCCCCGAGTTCTATGCGCAGCATTACTACGCGATCCTCGGCGGACTGCCGCCGGCGCCGCCCGATCCGGCGCTCGACGCCCCGTTGCCGGTCGGTTATGTCGAACGGGTCGACGTCATCCTCGACCAGGCGGCGTCGGTCACGCGCCGGCTGCAGGACAGCGTGGCGAGCAGCGGCACCGAGGTCGCGGCCTCGCTCGAGCACCTGGTCGCCGACGCGTTGCCGGCCAACGTGGTCGAGTTGCTGCAATCGATGCTCGCCACCTCGAACGCGATGCAGCAGACGCTGCGCGCCTCGCACGCCGAACTCGGCGACGCGCGGCGCAGCCTGGCGGAGATCCAGACCGAGCTGTCGAACAACCGCAAGCTGCTCGCGACCGACCCGCTGACCGGCAGCGACAACAGGCGCGCGCTGACCGAGATCCTCGAGCGCGAGATCGCGCGGGCCCTGCGCGACGGCCACCCGCTATCGATCGCGATGGTCGATATCGATCACTTCAAGAAGGTCAACGATACCCACGGCCACGCCGCCGGCGACGCGGTGCTGGTGCACCTGACCCAGGTCGCGCGCTCGATCCTGCGCGGCAACGATGCCTTTGTGCGCTACGGCGGCGAGGAGTTCGTGCTGGTGCTGAGCGAGACCGCGAGTGCCGGTGCCCGCTACGTCGCCACGCGACTGCAGCAGGTGCTCGCCCGCCAGCCCTGCGTGTATCGCGAGCACACCATCCCGACCACCTTCAGCGCCGGCGTGGCGAGCCTGCGCTCCGGCGACACCGAAGAGAGCCTGCTGCGACGGGCCGACGAGGCCATGTACGAGGCCAAGCGGGGGGGTCGCAACCGCGTCGTCGCGACTTCCTGACGCGGTCTTCCCCGCGGCTCAGGCCGACGCCAGCGAGCGGCCGCCGCGCTGGGCCCGGCCGCGACCGGCCTGCTTGCCGGCATACATGGCGGTATCGGCGCGCTTGAGCAGTTCGATGGCCGACAGTCCGTCCTGCGGCGAGAGCGCATAGCCGACGGTGAGGCCGACCTGGCAGGGCTGGCCGTTGGCGTCGAACGGCGCCTGGAACGCGGCCAGCAGCTTCTGCGCGAGCAGTTGCGCCGCCTGTTCGCCGGCCAGGCCGCTGGCGAGCACCACGAATTCGTCGCCCCCCAGGCGCGCCACCGTGTCCGACGTACGCAGCTGCGATTGCAGCCGGCGGCCGACCGCGATCAGCAACGCGTCGCCGATATCGTGACCCCAGCGGTCGTTGACGGGCTTGAAGCCGTCGAGGTCGAGCAGGTACACGGCCGTCAGATGGTCGGGCGTGTTGCGCTCCAGCGCGAGCTCCATCCGCATCTGCAGGCCGCGCCGGTTGGGCAACCCGGTCAGCGCATCGGTGTGCGCCAGGGTGCGCATGGCATCGGTCTCGATGCGGGCGCGGTCGGCGCTGCGGTGGATGCTCTGCACCCGCACGCCGAGGACCGCCATCCAGGCGAACATCTCGATCAGGAGCGAGAACGGATAGACGTGCTGGACCCAGAACGAGGGTGCGACCAGCCCGCGCAGGATGCCGGTCATGGCCATTGCGCCGATCACGTAGGCGACCCAGCCGACGAGCATGTAACCGGCGACCCGTTCGCCGCGGCGGACCCGCACGTAGGCGATGGGCAGCACGACGATGGTGGCGATCAGGCCGAGCACGGTGACGAGGCCCTGGGTGGTGCGGTACTCGAGGATCCCCAGCACCGATCCGGCCAGCACGAGCAAGGCCGCCACGCCGGTGACGCGCAGGACCGAGTCGATGGCCGGGCTGATCTCGCGCACCGCCAGCGTGGCGCGCGAGAAGTGGGTGCCGAAGGCAACCGCCACCAGCACCCCGAGCGGCGCCAGGTGCGTGGAGAGTGCGGGTGCCTGCGGCCACAGGTACTGGGCCCCGATGCCGTAGTAGGCGAGCGAGAAGACGATATTGCCGGCCAGCATCAGCGCGTAATCGATGAACACCCGGTCGCGCAGGCTCGCGCCGTGCGCCAGGCTGTACATCAGCATGCACAAGGTCAGGCCGAGTGCGATGCCCTGGACGATCTGGACCTGGGATTCGTAGGCGGTGAAACTGGCCGGCGTGCGCAGCGTGATCGGCAGCACCATCGAACTCTGGGTGTCGACCCGGATCAGCAACTCGTGCTCGCCGGGGGCCAGGTCGAGCCGGGCGGCGTGGCCGCGTGCGGGCTCGGCGCGGTCGGCGCGTGCCAGTGAACTGCCCATGGCGTGGTGCGCGCTGACCCGGCCGCGCTCGAGCATGTACAGGTCGACGCGGTTCAGCGGCGGGTAGTCGATCTCGAGCACGCGTTGCAACGGCACGTCGCCCGGCACCTGCAGCGCCAGGCGCAGCCAAAGGGTCCGGGTGCTGCGCCCGAGGTTGCCTGCGGTGCCGGTCGGTGCAATGAAACGGTGGCGCTCGGCCTGCACCCGGGTCACGTCGAACCCCGGATCGGCGTCGGCCCAGACCTCGACCGCCGGCCAGGCGTCGATGGCGTCGCGGCCGTCGACCTGCAGCGCCGGCGCCGCCAGTGCCGCCGTAGCGCCGACCAGCAGCGTCAGCAGCAGCCAGACGCGCCGCAGCCAGGCAGCCTGCAGAGGTCGGATCGGTCGCGCCATCGTGGTATGTCATCGGCCACCGGTCGCCGGATCTGAAGGCGCCGTGCACGGCGCGCTAAGGTACGTGTCTCAAGCCACGTTTTTGTCGCGCCACCAAGGAATTTCGCACGCATGGCTGCGGTACACGATCACACCCGCCCGGACGCCCCCGGGCCATCGAAGCCCGGTCACGAGCCGACGCGTCATGCCCCCGGTCGTGCCGGTCTCGACCACGACCACGACCAGGGGCACGACGACGACGACCACGGCGGCGACGGCGACGGCGACGGCGCACCCGGTCACGGCGCCCACGGTCACGCCCATGCCGTCACCACCCACGGCCGCGCGTTCGCGATCGGCATCGCCCTGAATACCGCCTTCGTCGCCGTCGAGGCGTTCTACGGCTGGAAGGTCGATTCGCTGGCACTGCTGGCCGACGCCGGGCACAACCTCGGCGACGTCATCGGCCTGTTCCTGGCCTGGGGCGGCGCGCTGGCCGGGCGCTTGCGGCCGGATGCCCGCCACACCTACGGCTGGAAGCGCGCCAGCATCCTGGCCGCCTTCGTCAACGCGATGCTGCTGCTGGTGGCGATGGGCTCGCTCGCCTGGGAGGCGGTGCACCGGCTGCAGGCGCCCGAGCCGATCGCCGGCGTGACGGTGATGGTCGTGGCCGGGATCGGCATCGTCGTCAACACCGCGACCGCGCTGATGTTCATGCGCGGCGGTTCGACCGACCTCAACGTGCGCGGCGCTTTCCTCCACATGGCGGCCGATGCGTTGGTGTCGGCCGGGGTGGTGGTCGCCGGTGGGCTGGCGCTGTGGTTCGGCTGGAACTGGATCGACCCGGTGGCCAGCCTCGTCATCGCGGTGGTGATCGTCGCCGGCACCTGGGGCCTGTTCCGCCAGTCGCTGCACCTGCTGTTCGACGGCGTGCCCGAGGGCGTGGATCTGGCCGCGGTGCAGGCGCTGCTCGAGGGCCTGCCCGGCGTGGCGCAGGTGCACGACCTGCACGTGTGGGCGATGGGCACGTCCGAGACCGCATTGACCGCGCACCTGACGATGCCGCAGGCGCCGGCCGACGACGCCTTCCTGGCCGATGCGACGCGCCGGCTGCACGAGCGCTTCGGCATCGTCCACGTCACGCTGCAGGCGATGCGGGTGCCGTTCACGGCCTCCTGCGCCGCGCCGAAGACCGCGCCGCACACCTGAGCGGTTCCGCGGCCGAGACGCGGCCGCGCGGCGCAGGCAAGATCGGGGCTGGTCCTGCACCCACGACGCGGCCCCGTGGCGCCGAAACGCCCGCCGGCGGACCGCGCAAACCGAGGAGACTCTCATGTACCAGTCCGACCTGATGGCCGGCCAGCGCATCCTGGTGACCGGCGGCGGCACCGGTCTCGGCCAGGCGATGGCCGAGCGCTTCCTGCAACTCGGCGCCGACGTCGCGATCTGCGGCCGCCGCAAGGCGGTGTGCGACGCGACCGCCGATGCCTGGCGCGCGCGCTATCCGCAGCGCCGCGTCGATACCTTCGGGGTCGACATCCGGGTCGCCGCCGCCGTGCACGAGATGGTCGAGGCGCTGTGGGCCGACGGCGGCCTCACCGGCCTCGTCAACAACGCGGCCGGCAATTTCGTCGCGCCGACCGAGAGCCTGTCGCCGCGCGCCTTCGATGCGGTCGCGAACATCGTCTTCCACGGCAGCTTCTATGTCACCCAGGCGGTCGGCCAGCGCTGGATCGGCGAGGCCCGCGCAGGCGCCTGGAAGGCCGGGGATCCGTTTCGCAGCGTGATGAGCATCATCGTCACCTGGGTCGACAACGGCAGCCCCT
>JBDSZM010000383.1:0-7307 GCA_039925165.1 Burkholderiaceae bacterium | reverse complement strand
CTTCAAAGTGACGAACGTACCATAGACCATACTTTTGACACTGGCAGTTTATAGCGCAGCGCGATGAACCACGTCCCCCGGGAAACTCCCCTGCCTCCGCCGCCGATCGCCCGGATCGAGGTGCACGTGCTGCGCTGGCCGGCGCGGCCGTCATGGCCGACGCCAACCAGGCCTGGGACCTCGCCAGCGCAATCCGCATGGCGCAGCGCCTGGCGCCATCGGAGCCGGGCTGGCTCGAGGAGCCGCTGCGTGCCGATGCGCCCTGGAGCGATTGGCAGCAGCTCGCCGCCGCAGCACCGGTCCCGCTCGCGGCCGGCGAGAACACGCTCGGCGAGGCCGGCTTCGACGCCCTCATCGCAAGCCGCGCCATCGCGGTGGTGCAGCCCGACCTGGCCAAGTGGGGCGGCCTGTCGGGCGTCGCGCGGGTGGTCGACCGCATCCACGCGGCCGGCCTGCGCTATTGCCCGCACTACCTCGGCGCCGGCATCGGCCTGCTGGCCTCGGCGCACCTGCTGGCGGCGCGCGGCACGCCGTCCGGCTGGCTCGAGGTCGACGCCAACGAGAACCCGCTGCGCAACCTGTTGTGCCCGCCGCTGGCCGCGTTGTCCGAGGGCCGGATGACCCTGCCGTCGGGTCCCGGGCTGGGGATCGAGCCCGACCTGCCGGCGTTGCGCTCGGCCTGCGTCAGCCGGGCAGGGTGAACTCGAGCGCCGGGCAGGCCAGCGGCTGCGGCGTGTGGGCCGACCGCGGGCGCGCCCGACGGCCGGTGTGGACGTCGTGCAAGAGGATGCGCGCCTCCAACCGGTAGCGGCCGGGACGGGACAGGTCGTAGGCCTGCCCCAGGTCCACGCTGGCCTGGCGCCTACCCGATGCGGGAAGACGCAGATCGTCCCCGAGACCGGGGTCGCCGCGCTTGACGCTGGCGCCGCGGTAGGGCAGCGCGACGCCGTCGCGTTCCAGCAGCACGTACGGACTTCTCCAGCCCTCGAAGGGCGTGCCCCACGCGAGCACCCGCACCGCCGCCCGGCCGGGGTTGATCACGCTGAAGCGCAAGTGCACCGGACCGCCGGCCCGCGCGCCGGGCGCGATCGACCACTCGCAGCGCAGGTCAGGGGGTCCGACCGCGGCAGGCTGGCCCGCGGGTCCGACCGCGGGCGTCACCGCCGCCACCGGCGCGACCGCGCCCATCAGCCCCAGCGCTGCCGCGACGACGAGCGCGTCCAGCCCGTGCCGTCGCGGTCTCTGCAAGAAGGTCAACCGTGTCGGGGCGGGCACGGGGCGAGGCGACGAACCGCGGTTCGCGCGCCCGACCCACGGCACAGCCACGCGCACCGCTCACACCGCATCACGCACCGTCGCCGCCGTTGCAAAAAATCGGTCAGCCGTCCGCCGCCGCGAGCTGCCGGAGTGCGCCCTCGATCGCCTCGACCGGTTGCGCGCCCTGGATCAGATGCCGGCCGTCGACGACGATCGACGGCACGGAGTGGATGCCGAGATCCTGCCAGTGCCGCTCGTTGGCGCGCACCTCGGCCGCGTACTCGTCCGAGCCGAGAATCGCCCGCGCCCGCTCGACATCCAGGCCGAGCTCGCCGACCAGCCGCAACAGCACCTCGGGCGCACCGGGGTTCTGCGCATCGGTGTGATAGGCCGCGAGCAAAGCACGCTTCAGCTCGAGCTGACCTCCCTCCAGCCCAGCCCAGTGCAGCATGCGATGAGCGTCGAAGGTATTCCAGACCCACGGCCGGTCGCCGAACGTAAAGCCGACCTCGGCGCCACGGTCCCGGATCATGGCCCGCGTCTGCGCCACCCGCTCGGGCGTCGAGCCGTATTTCTCGGTCAGGTAGGCGACGGTCTCGCGGCCCTCGGGCGCCAGCGTCGGGTTCAGCTCGAACGGCTGGAAGTGCAGTTCGACCGGCAGCGTCTGCGGCAGCCGCGCCAGCGCGGCTTCGAGCGATGCCAGTCCGACCGCGCACCAGGGGCAGGCGACATCGGAAACGAAGTCGATCTTCATGGGGTCTCCGGGTTGTGCGCGGCGATCCTAGCGTGAGTCGCGGGATCACGCGGGCTGCCAACCCGCCGCGGCCGGCGCTCTCCTACGCCGACGTGCAGTCGGCACCCACAGTGGCGCAGCAGGGTGCTGCCTACCATGCGCGCTGTCGCCCGTTGCGGCGGCGAGGAATCCGACCGACCCATGCATGCCGACCCTGCCGACGATCCGCGCCTGCGCCGCACCCGGTTCGAGCCCGCGTCGAGCCCGTGGCCGCGGCGTTTGCTGATCGGCTTCTGCGGATCGCTGCTGCTCGTCGCGCTGGCGGCCGGCGGCCTGTATGCGTGGATCTCCGCCGTCTCGCCCACGACACCCAGCCGCGCCGACCTCGAGGAGGTCAAGAACGTGCGCCCGAGCGTGCTGATGTCGGCCGACGGGGTCGAGCTGTCGGTCTTCAAGCGGGTGCGACAGGAGCGACTGCCGCTGGCGCAGATTTCGCCCAACGTCGTGGCCGCGCTGATCGCGACCGAAGACCACCGCTTTCGCGAGCACCGCGGCGTCGACTGGCGGCGCACGGTCGCGTCGGTGTTCCACACCTTGCGTGGCGATCCGCAGGGCGGCTCGACGATCACCCAGCAACTCGCGCGCAACCTGTTCCCCGAAGAGATCGGCCGTGAGCGCAGCATCGACCGCAAGCTGCGCGAGATCATCACGGCGCTGCGCATCGAGCGCATCTACAGCAAGGACGAGATCCTGAAGACCTACCTCAACACCGCCGACTTCCTCTACAACGCCGTCGGCATCGAAGCCGCGGCGCGAACCTATTTCGACAAGCCGGCCAGCGCGCTCGACGTGGCCGAGGCGGCCACGCTGGTCGGCATGCTCAAGGGCACGAGCTACTACAACCCGGTCCAGCACCCCGACCGTGCCAAGGCGCGACGCAACGTGGTGCTGTCGCAGCTGGTCAAGCATGGGGCGCTGCCGGCCGAACGCTATGCGGCGCTGCGCGACACCGATCTGGCGGTGCGCACCACGCGCGAGCCCGAGTCGCTGGGCAGCGCACCGCACTTCGCGCTGTATGCGCGCAAGTGGCTGGCCGAGTGGGCCGAGAAGAACGGCCACGACCTCTACCACGACGGACTGACCATCGTCACCACGCTCGACACCCGGCTGCAGACGCTGGCGAGCCAGGCGGTGGAACGCCAGGCCACGCGGCTGCAGCAGGTGGTCGACGTCGAATGGAGTCAGCCGACGCTGCGGGTCGTGTCGGCATCGACCGACCCCTATGTCAAGGCGCACGCCAAGGCCGATCCGTTCGGCCACCTGTGGGCCCAGCGACGCGACCTGGTCACCGCCTTCATCCGCGACTCGGCCGAGTTTCGCAAGTTGGTAGCCGACAAGGTCACCGAGCCGGCGGCACTCGAAAAATTGCTGGGCGACGCCGACTTCATGCGCAAGCTGCGCGCCGACAAGACCCGGCTCGAAGCCGGCTTCGTTGCAATGGACCCGGCCAACGGCGACATCAAGGCGTGGGTCGGCAGCCGCGACTTCGACCTCGGCCAGTACGACCACGTCCAGCAGGCCGAGCGCCAGCCCGGGTCGACGTTCAAGCCCTTCGTCTACGGCGCGGCCCTCGAGGCCGGCATCGATCCGGACAAGACCTATGTCGACGGCAGCGTCGAGATCGCGCTCGGCAACGGCAAGGTCTGGAAACCGACCGACGTGACGGGCGCGACCGGCAACCCGATGAGCCTGCGTAACGGCCTGATCTATTCCAAGAACACCATCACCGCGCAGGTGATGCAGGAGGTCGGCCCGGCGCGCGTCGTCGCACTCGCCAAGGCGATGGGCGTCGATCACAGCAAACTCGACCCGGTGCCGGCGCTGGCACTCGGCACCAGCGACGTGACGCTGCTCGAGATGGTCAACGGCTACGCGACGATCGCGCGCGAGGGCCAGGTGCACGAGCCGGTCTTTATCAAGCGCATCGTCGACCGTCAGGGCAAGACGATCGCCGAGTTCGGCGGCGCGACCCGGCGCGCGATGTCGGCCGATGCCGCCAACGACCTGGTCGACATGCTGCGCGGTGTGGTCGCGCGCGGTACCGGCACCCAGATCAGGACCCGCTTCGGCATCACCGCCGACGTGGCCGGCAAGACCGGCACGACGCAGAACAACACCGACGGCTGGTTCATTCTGATGCACCCGCAACTCGTATCGGGCGCGTGGGTCGGCTTCAACGATGCGCGCGTCACGATGCGCAGCGATTACTGGGGCCAGGGCGGCCACAACGCGATCCTGCTGGTCGGCGATTTCGTCAAGGCGGCGCTGGCGGCGCAGCAGATCGATGCCAAGGCCAAGTTCCCACTCCCGCGCCATCCCGCGCCGCCGCCGATGCCGGCCGCACCGGCGGTCGCGCCGACGTTGCCGCCGACCGGCCCGGCCGGCTGGGACAGCGGCCTGCCGCTCGACGAGCTTGCCGCTGGGCGCCCGGACGGCGCGCTGCCGTCGGCGGCTGTGACGGCCCCGCGCGCCCGCTACAACGGGTTCGAACGCAGCGGCGCGGCGGCGCGCGCCGAAGAAGGCGCCGCCGATCGCCCGACCGCGCCGGGCTGGCAACGGGCGATACCGGTCCAGCGCCCGCGTGCCGCGCCTGACCCCGACGCCGTGGGCTTCGAGATCGAGACCCCCCGCCGCGACGGCGCCGAGCTGCTTCGGGACGCGCCCGATGCGCGGTCGGAATTCGGACGCCGGCAGCGCTGGCGTGCGCCATCCACGCGTTCGAGTTTCGACATCGAGCCGGCCGTACCGGCGTGGCGGCGCGGCAGCGATTGACCCCGGTGCCGAGGCTCAGTCGGGCGCGGCGCGCGGCGTGATCGACGCTAGCCGATAAGGCTCGATCGCGTCGGCAACGAGGCGGTACGCGACCGCGCCCAGGCGCGTGGGGGTGCGCTCCTCGACCAGCCGGCCGGTGATCCAGAACGCATGGACCCCGCGGTCCAGGCCACTCAGCATGGCGGTCGCGACGACGCGGACCATCTGGTTCGCCGGCGGCGGCGGCTGGTGGATGCAGCCCTCGAAGTACGGGACCAGCACGAACTCGCGGGTTTCGCGCGCGTCCGGTTCGACCGGAACCAGATATCCGAACAACCGGATCGGTCGGCCGAGGATGTGTGGATTGATCGGCGCGACATCCCAGGCCGCCCGCAACTGAGCCAGTGCCTGCGCCGCTTCCGGGGTGTCGTCGCCCAGCTCCTCGAGGTGCAGCGGCTCGCGGACCGCGTCGGGCACCCAGCCGTCCGGCAGGAGCCGGTTCCACTCGGCCAGCGGCCCGCCAACCGGAAGCTCGCCCGCGGCGGCACCACCCGCCAGACTGGCCACGATGAGCGCAGCGACGGCTGCCAGCAACGGCCCGCGGCCATGACCGCGTCGCCGCGGCGGGCATCGTGACCGCTTCATCGCGGCGGCGCGGCACGAATCTTGGCAATCGGTCATGGCGTTACCTCGAGGCGAGAGCGCATCAGGCGACGTCGGGCGTCGGTTGGCAATCCCTAGCCAGGGCCGCCTTCCGGCCAGAGTTCGGTCATCACCGCTGCGAAGCGCGCGGCCACCGGCGCCTGCGCGACATGCCGGCCATCGCGGATGACGCAGCGTCCGGCGACATGGACCTCGCGAAACGCCGGCGCATCGGTCGCGAATACCAGCGCATCGAGCCGGTGCCGGACCGGCACGCCGAGCAGACCGGGCGCGTCGACATCGAGCACCAGCAGGTCGGCACGCGCGCCGGCCACCAGCCCCCACGCGGCCCGGCCGGCACTGCGCGCGCCGCCGGCCAGCAGCGCGTCGAACAGGCGCGCCGCGGTCGCGGGCTGGCGCCGTTCGGGCGCGGCCGCGACGTTGCGAACCCGTCGCACCAGCCGCTGCGAGTATTCGAGCCAGCGTACTTCCTCGGTCCAGGCGCGCGCGACGTGGCTGTCGGAACCGAGCGCGAGCGGCACATCGGCGGCGAGCCAGCGCGGCAGATCGGGCGCGCCGTCACCGAGATTGGCCTCGGTGCTCGGGCACAGCACGACGCCCGCGCCGGACCGTGCCACGGCGTCGATTTCGGCCGGCGTGGCATGGGTTGCATGGACGAGCTGCCAGCGCGCATCCGGGGCATGCGCCTGGCACAGGTATTCGATCGGCCGCAGGCCGGTCGCGGCCAGGCAGGCATCGACCTCGCCGGTCTGCTCGGCGACATGAATGTGGACCGGCCAGTCGGCGTCGCCGGCCCGCGCCAGCAGCTCGTCGATCGCCCCGGCCGATGCGGCGCGCAGCGAGTGGATCGCCACGCCGGCATCGAGATGCGCCCGACCGGCGGCGTTGATGCGCCGGCACACCGCCTCGACGCTGGCCGGCGTAGTCGCGAAGCGCCGCTGGTCGTCGCGCAACCGCGGCGCGTCGAAACCGGCCCGCTGGTACAGCACCGGCAGCACGGTCAGGCCGATGCCTGCCGTCGCCGCCGCATCGGCCAGCGACCACGCGAGCGTCGCCGGGTCGGCATACGGTCGGCCGTCGATCGCATGCTGGAGATAGTGGAACTCGCAGACCTGGGTATAGCCGCCCTGCAGCAGCTCGACATAGAGCTGCGCGGCGATCGCCTGCAGGTCCTCGGGCCCGATGCGCAGCGCGACGCCGTACATGCGGTCGCGCCACGACCAGAAGTCGTCGCTGTCGCTGTCGCGCCGCTCGGCCAGGCCGGCGAAGGCGCGCTGGAAGGCATGGCTGTGCGCGTCGACCAGCCCCGGCAGCACCGGGCCGGGCAAGGTCGTGGCGCCGGCGGGTGGCGTGGCGACCCCGTGGCTGACCTCGGCCCAGCACCCGTCCGGACCGCAGCGCAGCAGCACCCCGGCGCACCATGCGCCGTCGATCCAGGCGTGCGACGCCCACAGGTCGAAGGGCTCAGCCACCGGCGCGCCCGGGGTCGAAATCGAGCAGGGTGCCGATGAGGCGACGCAGCACCGGCTCGATGCCGGCCACGCGTGCCGGATCGAGTTCGTACGGCGGCGATTCGGCCATGTAGCAGCGCCAGCACATCTCGAGCTGGACCGCGTGCACGCGCTCGGCCGGACGGCCGTAGCGGCGTGTGATGTAGCCGCCCTTGAAGCGGCCGTCGACGACCTGGCTGTAGGCGTCCTGCGCAGCCAGCACACCGGCCAGCGCTGCGCGCAACGCGGGCGCGCAGCTGGTACCGCTCGCGGTGCCGAGGTTGAGGTCGGGCAGCCGGCCATCGAACAGCCAGGGCAGCTCCGACTTGATGCTGTGGCCGTCGAACAGCACC
>JBDSZM010000382.1:0-2560 GCA_039925165.1 Burkholderiaceae bacterium | reverse complement strand
GGCCGGGCGGCCATGCTCTCGGGGGATCGAGCCGCCGGGCGCACGACTGGCGCGGACACCCGCGCCCGGGTCGATTCCGCGCTGCGTCGCGCAGGGTCGCGACGCAGCGGCGCGGCTGCGAAATTCGACCCCGGATCGGACCGCACCTCGCGCGGCAAGGAGATGTTCGGCGACAAGGGCGCGGACGGGGTCGAATCGGGAGTGGGCGCGATCGCGACGAGCGGCGGCGCGGCCGGTTCGGGTCGGGCCAGCTCGAGCACCGGCGGATCGGCGAACACAGTGAAACTGCGCGACACCCGTGCGACGCAACCGACACTGATGTTGAGGTTGACGATCGGCTCGTCGATGACGGCCGTGGTCGTGACGCGCAGGGTCTTCTGCGTCGCGTTCGGCGCGCCGGACAGGCTGATGCGCACCTGCGCTGGCGGGATCCGGCTATCGCCCGCCGTCACCTCGGCGCTCACGCACGCTTCCGTCAGGGCGTCCTGCGGTTCGACGCTGATCTGGGTCGTGAAGTTCAGGCGCTGCCCGAGCACCGTACCGCTGTCGACCCGCCCGAAGCCCAACGCCATGGCGGCCGAGGGCGCCAGGCAGAGCAGGTGGCAAAGGGTCAGCAGCGAGAGGGCATTGCGCATGCGTGGAGGCGGGCGAGGGCGCAAGAACTCTAGCATGGCGATCCGCACGGGCTGGCGGATCGATGATCGAACGGCGCAGAGCGCGTGACACAATTCCTCGCACCGTTGCGCCCTCCCCACGGGCCTTGCTACCGCGTCCGTCGCCGATGCCTTCCGAACTCCTCACTGCGCGCCACGACAGCACCTTGGTCCTGACGATGCGCGATCCGGGCTCATTCAACTCGCTGTCGCAACAGCTCGTCGCAGCGTTCAGCGAGGCGCTCGACGTGGCCGAGAGCGATCCGGAGGTGCGCTGCGTCGTCGTCCGTGGCGATGGCGCGCAGTTCAGCTCTGGCCTCGATGAGCAAGCGCCGGACGCCGCGCTCGCAGCGGCGGTCTCGGTGCTGGCCGAGTCGATGCGCGTCTTTCCGAAGCCGGTCCTCGCCGCGGTGGAAGGCACGGCGCGGGGTGGCGGCTTCGCGTTGGTGCTGGCCTGCGACCTGGTGGTGGCGGCGCGCGATGCGCAATTCGCGCTCGGGCCGTCGGCCGACGAAGCCGCGGCGGACAGCGTCTGCGCCTGGCAGCTGACACGCTGGCTGCCCACCCCGCTGCTGCAGCAGGCCGTGTGGCTGGGCGCCCCGATCGCGGCGCCGACGCTGCACGCGCTCGGCCTGGTGGGCTGGATCTGCGACAGCGGCCAGGCACTGAACCAGGCCCTCGCCGTCGCCCGTCAACTGGCCGGCCAGGCGCCCGAAACCCTCGCCGCGGCCAAGGAACGGGTCCAGGAAACCAACCGCCGCGGCCACGCCGGACAGGCCTTTGCCGAGCGGCAGCGCCTGCTGGCGGACCTCGCGCCCGATCAGGCGTCGTAGCCGGGGTTGATGCGGTCGAGCCGGCGCAACAGCCCCGGCCACGTCAACGCACCCGCACCGACCCCGCGCGTGCCTTGCGCAGCCTGCGCCTTGGCGCCCGCGATGATGCGCGGGTCGACCGAAATGAGTTCGGTACCGCCTGCCATGGCGCGAACCTGGATCGTGCACACCGTCTCGAACAGGTACATCGCCAAGAAGGCATCGGCCACCGTCGCGCCCACCGTCAACAGGCCGTGGTTGCGCAGCATCAGGAAATCGTTGCTGCCCAGGTCGGCGGCCAGGCGCGGCTTCTCGTCGTCGCGCAGCGCCACGCCTTCGTAGTCGTGATAGCCGAGGTTCGAGAGCACGAAGATCGACTGCTGGGAGATCGGCAGCACCCCGCCCTTCTGCGCCGACACCGCAATGCC
Organism: Burkholderiaceae bacterium; assembly: GCA_039925165.1. Taxonomy (GTDB): domain Bacteria; phylum Pseudomonadota; class Gammaproteobacteria; order Burkholderiales; family Burkholderiaceae_C; genus JBDSEG01. The sequence goes on along the minus strand of JBDSZM010000382.1, from coordinate 667 downwards.
GTTCAGGGTGTGGGTGTGCAGCACGCATTGGGCGTCGTGGCGCAGCGCGTGGATCGCGCTGTGGATCGTGAAGCCGGCGGGATTGACGTCGTAGGGCGAGTCGTCGAGCTTCGCTCCGGCGGTGTCGATCTTGACCAGGCTCGAGGCCGTGATCTCCTCGAACATCAGGCCGTAGGGGTTGATCAGGAACTGGTTGTCGGCGCCCGGCACGCGCACGCTGATGTGGGTGAAGACGAGGTCGTCCCACTTGAACGCGGCCACCAGGCGATAGGCCGCGGCCAGGTCCACGCGGGCCTGCCATTCGTCGTCGCCAACCTGCGTGCGACGGTCGGGAATCTCGAGCAGCGACGATGCGTTCACGGGCGTCTCCTTTGTGGACAATCGAAATCGACGACGAACATTACACCCAGGAGACCGCGCATGGACTTCAGCTATTCGCCCAAGACCCAGGAACTGCAGGCCCGGCTGCTGCGCTTCATGGACGAGCACATCCATCCCAACGAGGCGCGCTACTGGCAGGAGATCGACGACAACACCCGGGCCGGCAAGCGCTGGACCCCGCTGCAGACGATCGAGCAGCTCAAGCCCAAGGCGCGCGAGCAAGGCCTGTGGAACCTGTTCCTGCCCGAGAGCGCCGACGGCGCCGGCCTGACCAATCAGGAGTACG
>JBDSZM010000381.1:0-4132 GCA_039925165.1 Burkholderiaceae bacterium | reverse complement strand
ACGCCTCGGCATGGGGTTTGTAGGCGCCGATCATCTCGCACGAGATGATCGCGTCCCAGGCGATGCCGTTGCGGCGTGAGACAGCGACCACCAGCGCGGTCGGCAACATCGTGAACGAGACCACCGGCAGCTGGGCGCGCAGCGCCGCCAGCGCGGGCGCGAAGTCGGGCCAGGCACGCAGGCGATGCCAGGCACGCCACAGGCCCTGCCGTGCTGCGGCGTCGAGGCGGGGCAGGGCGTACGCCTCGATGACCGCATCGAGCGCTTCGAGATGCACGTCGTCCATGTGGAAGGCCGGCCGCACCTGCCCGACGATGCCCTTCATGGTGCGCCTTCGCCACTCGTTGACGAAGTCGTGGCGATCGAACGCCACGCCCTGCCAGGCGGCTACCGCGGCCAGTTCGTCGACCAGCGAGCCATGCCAGTCGAGCACCGTTCCACCGGTGTCGAAGGCCACTGCCTGGGTTCTCATCGGCGTCTCCTCGAAGCTTGGCGTGCGCTCAGTAGCGCGTCGTCAGATCGGTCAGCCAGGCCGGCGACACATCGACCGCCCAGGCCTCGAACCGTTTGTCGAGGCCGCTGAAGATGGCCAGGCCGAGCACGATCATGACCGACCCCAGCAGCCACTTGCCGGTGCGCCCGGCGGCCAGCATGCGGCCGCGCCAGCGCAGCGCGACCTCCCGCGACGCCGCCCCCAGCACCACCAGTGGCGTGCCCGCGCCGATACCGAACAGCAGCATCAGCAAGGCCACCTGCTGCAGCTGCGAGCCTTGCGCAGCCAGGGTGCTGGCGGCACCGAGCGTGGGGCCGACGCACGGCGACCAGACGATGCCGAGCAGCAGGCCCACCAGAAACTGGCCGCGCAGGCCACCCGCGCTGATGCGCGCGAGCAGGCCGTGACCGGTCGACGAGACCCCGGAGGTGAGCACGGCGAAGCGCTCCTGCAGCTTCGTCGAGAGCAGCGCGATGCCGAAGCCCACCAGCAGCAGGGCTGCGATCTGGCGCAGCAGGCCTGCATCCAGACCGAGCGCCACGCCGACCGTGGCGATCAGCAGGCCGACCACCGCGAACGACAGCGCCAGTCCGGCCGCCAGCGCGAGCGGGCCGCGCCGGTGCTGCGCCAGCGCACTGACGATGAGGATCGGCACCAGCGGCAGCACGCACGGTGACAGCGTCGAGAGCACGCCGGCGGCGTAGCCGAGCGCGAAGGTCGGGAGGCCGAATTCCACCGGGCGCGCCGCCCGCGATCAGAGGGCCTTGCCCAGCACCTCGGCGACTGCGGCCTTGGAAGTCTGGCCGGTCGAACGGCCGACTTCCTTGCCGGCCTTGAAGACCACGAAGGTGCTTTGCTGCGTGACCTTCAGGTCCTTCTTCAGCGCCGATTCCTTGTCGTAGTCGGCGATGAACAGGGTCAGGTCCTTGAACTGCGGCTCGGCGAGCAGCGCCGCGACGACCGGCGCCTGCGCCTTACAGGTCGGGCACCAGTCCGCATGGAACTGCACCGCGGTCGGCTTGCCGGCGCGGACGGCGGCGTCGAACGCCGACTTGTCGAAAGCGACCGAGGCCGCCTGCGCGGCCCAGGACGCGAGGCCGAGCACGAGCGGCAGCGCGAGCGATCGAAAGCGGGGCAATGGGCGCATGAAGTCTCCTGAGGTCGGTCGGATGATGGGATGCCGGCTGGCAGAGTCGGATGGACGCGCCGCTTCATTACACCCGGCCTGCAAAGTCGCTGCGGGCCGGAGCGCGCGGGCGGGCCGGCGGACTGTACGGTGCCCGGCGCCCGCGGCCCGCGCCGTGCCGCGCAGACCCTTCGGCATACTCGGGGCCGAGGAGAGCTGCCTGGCCATGCTGAAGAAGATCCTGATCGCCAACCGCGGCGAGATCGCCTGCCGTGTCATCCGGACGGCGCGGCGCATGGGCATCGCCACCGTGGCGGTGTATTCCGACGCCGACCGCGACGCGCTGCACGTCGAGATGGCCGACGAGGCGGTGGCTATCGGCGCGGCACCGAGCCGCGAGTCGTACCTGTCGATCGACAAGATCATCGCGGCCTGCAAGCAGACCGGCGCCGATGCGGTCCATCCGGGCTACGGCTTCCTGTCCGAGAACGCCGAGTTCGCGCGCCGCGCCGAGGAAGCCGGCATCGTCTTCATCGGGCCCAAGCACGCGGCCATCGCGGCGATGGGTGACAAGATCGCATCCAAGAAGCTGGCCGCGGCGGCCCGGGTCAACACCATCCCGGGCCACAACGCGGCGATCGAGACCGTCGAGCTCGCGGTCCAGATCGCGCGCGGCATCGGCTACCCGGTGATGATCAAGGCCAGTGCTGGCGGCGGCGGCAAGGGCTTGCGGGTGGCGTACGACGACGCGCAGGCGAACGAGGGCTATGCGGCCTGCCGCAACGAGGCGCGCACCAGCTTCGGCGACGACCGTGTCTTCATCGAGAAATTCGTCGAGCAGCCGCGCCACATCGAGATCCAGGTGCTCGGCGACGCGCACGGCCACTGCGTCTATCTGCACGAGCGCGAGTGTTCGATCCAGCGTCGCCATCAGAAGGTGATCGAGGAGGCGCCGAGTCCTTTCCTCGACGATGCGACGCGGCGCGCGATGGGCGAGCAGGCGGTCGCGCTGGCGAAGGCGGTCGACTACCAGTCGGCCGGCACGGTCGAGTTCGTGGTCGGCAAGGACATGAGCTTCTACTTTCTGGAGATGAATACCCGGCTCCAGGTCGAGCACCCGGTGACCGAATGCATCACCGGCCTGGACCTGGTCGAGCAGATGATCCGCGTCGCCGCCGGCGAGCCGCTGGCGTTCACGCAGGCGCAGATCCGGCGCGACGGCTGGGCGATGGAGTGCCGCATCAATGCCGAGGACCCGCTGCGCGGCTTCCTGCCGAGCACCGGCCGGCTGGTGAGCTTCCAACCACCGCCAGCCACGCTGGTCGCGGGGGGCGACCTGTCGGGCCACGGCGTGCGGGTCGACACCGGGGTGACCGAGGGCGGCGCGATCCCGATCCACTACGACTCGATGATCGCCAAGCTGATCGTGCACGGGCGCGACCGCGCCGATGCGATCGCCCGCATGCGCGACGCGCTCGACGCCTTCCTGGTGCGGGGCATCTCGACCAACATCGGCTTCCAGGCCGCGCTGCTGGCGCATCCGAAATTCGCCGCCGGCGACTTCAACACCGGCTTCATCGCCGAGCAATACCCCGACGGCTACCGGCGCGATGCCGTCACCCACCCGGACCCGGACTTCGCGATCGCGCTGGCGGCGGCGGTGAACCGGCGCGTTCTCGAGCGTTCGGCCGGCATCAGCGGGCAGCTGGCCGGCCACGAACTGAAGGTCGGCGAGCAGTTCGTCGCGATACGGACCGATGTCGACGGTACGCACCACGCCATGCCGGTGCGGGTGCGTTCGGGCGGCGGCCGCTACCAGGTCGAGATCGGCGACCGCACGCGTTCGATCCGCATCGACAGCGCCTTGCGCGATACGGTGCTGCGCGGCGCGGCCGACGGCGTTGCGTTCTGCGCCCGGGTCGAGCGCCTGATGCTCGCTTACCGTGTCAGCCACCGCGGTGCCGTCGTCGACCTGCGCGTGCTGTCGCCCCGCGCCGCCGAGCTGAACGCGCTGATGCCGTTCAAGGCGCCGCCCGACCTGTCGCGTTTCCTGCTGTCGCCGATGCCCGGTCTGCTGGCCGACGTGACGGTGGTGCCGGGGCAGGCGGTGCGCGCCGGCGAGCGGCTGGCCGTGATCGAGGCGATGAAGATGGAGAACATCCTGGTCGCGGCGCGCGATGCGGTGGTCGCGCAGGTGCGCGTCGCCAAGGGCGACAGCCTCTCGGTCGACCAGGTCATCATCGAATTCCAGTGAGCCACGAGCACGTCATGACGAACCCATCGACGACCGCAGCGAGCGTGTCGAACGCGCCGCGGCCGTTCCGCGTGCTCGGCCTCCAGCAGATCGCCATCGGCGGCACCGACAAGCAGGCCCTGCGCACGCTGTGGGTCGACCTGCTCGGCCTGCCGGTGACCGGCGGCTTCCGCTCCGAGCGAGAGAATGTCGACGAGGACATCTGCACGCTCGGTGCGGGTGCGCATGCGGTCGAGGTCGACCTGATGCAGCCGATCGA
>JBDSZM010000380.1:0-5865 GCA_039925165.1 Burkholderiaceae bacterium | reverse complement strand
CCGCATCACGCTGTCGTCGTCCGCGGTCGGTGGTCGCAGCGGCGAGGCGCGGTAATAGTTGCAGCCGCCGCGCAGCCCATGACGCCAGACCTCGCGGTACTGGTCGCGGACCGCCTCGGTCAGCCAGCCCGGACGAGCGCCCGGCGCAGCGTCGGCCGGCCCGAAGAACGGCCACATCCGGGCGTAGTCGTTCGCCGCCAGCAGCGACTCGGCATCCGGCCGGCATAGAAAATTCATGTAGGCACTCGCCGCCTGCTGCGCCGGGTTGTGCTGCATCTCGCGCAGAAAGGTGGCCGGATGCGGCGAGTTGATGATGACCAGCCGATGCAGCGACGCCGGCCGCTGCACCGCCAGGTTCCACGCCACCGCGCCGCCCCAGTCGTGCGCGATGACAGCCGCCGCGGGCCCGCCACTGGCGGCGATCAGCGCGTCGATATCGGCCACCAGGTGCTTGGGCCGGTAGTCCTGCGGCGCGTCGGGCGACGACGAGCGCTCGAAGCCACGCAGGTTCGGCGCGACACATCGGTAGCGGTCGGCGAAATGCAGCATCAGTTCGTCCCAGACGAACGCGCCCTCCGGAAATCCGTGCAAAAAGACGAGCAGGGGCGCGCCGGGAGCGCCGGCAGCGCGGCAACTCAGCGTGATGCCATGCGGCAGCGCGACGTCGCAGCGCTCAATCATGGCCGGTCGCCCACCCATGCAGCACGCAGGCCGCATCGCCCACGCCGGCCTGGCTCAATGCCGAGAACAGCGTGATGCTCACGTCGGCCGCATCGGTCGTCATGTCGCCCAGCACCGCCTGCGCGGCGGCGAGTGCCTCGGTGGCCTCGCGGCGATTGAGCTTGTCGGCCTTGGTCAGAAGGACGAGCAGCCGCACCGAGCCGCTGCCGACGCGCGGTGCGACGAAGTCGAGCAACTGCCGGTCGAGGTCGGTAAAGCCGAGGCGCGAATCGATCATCAGCACCACGCCCGACAGGCTGCGGCGCACCTCCAGGTAGTCGGCCATCACCTTCTGCCAACGCAGCTTGGCACCCCGGGCCACGGCGGCGTAGCCATAGCCCGGCAGGTCGGCGAACCAGGCATTGGCCGCGTCCTTCGGACCGAGTTCGAACAGGTTGATGTGTTGCGTGCGCCCGGGCGTCTTCGACGCGAAGGCGAGGCGCTTCTGCTGCGTGAGCCGGTTGATCGCGGTCGACTTGCCGGCGTTGGAGCGACCGACGAAGGCAATCTCGGGCAGCTCGGACACCGGCACCTGGTCGAGCTGGCTGGCGGTGGTCAGAAAGCGGGCGGTGTGGGTCCAGGCCAGCGCGCGCTTGTGCGCCGCCGCGCCGGACTCCGGGGGCACCGCCGCGGGCGGCTCGGACATGTTTTGCTCGACCATCGGGCTTCCAAAGTGATCATTGTAAAATTGCTGGGTTTTGCATCTCAGAACGCGCCCGCGACATGAAGCCTGCCTCCCCTACATTGTTGTCCTGCCTCGTCGCGACCTTGAGCGGGTTGGCGGTGGCTAGCGCCCTCGCCGCACAGGAGCCGGCAGCGGCCCCGAAGGCCGACCCCGCCAAGGGCCAGGCCACCGCCACCGCAGTTTGCGCCGCCTGCCACAGCTTTGACGGCTCGCGCGGCAGCCCCGCCAATCCGATCCTGCAAGGGCAACACGGCGAATACCTCGTCAAGCAGCTGATCGAATTCAAGTCCGGCGCGCGCAGCAACCCGATCATGAAGGGCATCGCCGCCGGGCTGAGCGAGGACGACATGCGCAATGTCGCCGCGTTCTATGCCTCCAAGCAGGCCAAGCCCGGCTTCGCGAAGAACAAGGACTATGCGTCGCTGGGCGAGAAGGTCTACCGCGGCGGCGTCGCCGATCGCAGCATCCCGGCCTGTGCCGGCTGCCACAGCCCCTCGGGCGCGGGCATCCCGTCGCAATATCCGCGTCTGGCCGGCCAGCACGCCGACTACACCGAAGCGCAACTGGTCGCCTTCCGCAGCGCCGCGCGCCACACCAGCGCGCCGATGATGGGCGTGGCCGCCAAGATGAACGACCGCGAGATCAAGGCGGTATCGGACTACATCGCCGGCCTGCGCTGAGGCGCCGACGCGCGCCGGCATCGCGGGCCGTGAACAGTTGCCGCTCGCGGCGCGGTTCGCCGATACGCCGCGCGCACCCGCAGTTCTTACCGGCGCATCAGCACGTATAGTGCGCCGCATGCCGTTCGTCAGCCGCCACACTTCAGGCTCGATCACGAGCCTGCACCGCGAAGATCCCGGCAACGCCGAGTTCCTCGCTGACGAGCACCCGGACATACAGGCCTTCGTGGGCAACTCCGGCACGTCCGGCAGCGACGGTTTCGGCCGCCTCGATGCCGACTTCGTGCGGGTCATCGAAGACGTGATCGATACGCTGATCGTCAAGAACATCCTGAACATCACCGACCTGCCCGAGCAGGCGCAGGCCAAGCTCTTCGCCCGCAAGAGCTTTCGCGAACGGGTCTCGAAGAGTTCGCTGCGGCTGTTCGAATCGACCGGTTTCGGCGACGTGATCTGACGTCCGGCGGGCGCCTAGGGTCAGGGCGGCGGTGGCTCGGCGCTGCCGAACAGGAGTTCGTCGACGCCGTAGAGACGCGCCAGCGAGAGCAGCGTGGCCGGCGCGTCGCGCACGGCGTAGGCCTTGCCCCAGGACAGCGCCAGGCGCCGGCACTCGAGCAGCACCGCCAGCGCCGCCGAATCGAGCTGCGCCAGGCCGGAGGCATCGACCGTCACGCCAGCGGCCGGCTCGTTCCGCATCGCCTGCGACAGCATGGACAGCGTGTCCCGGGCCTCCCGCGCGGTCAGCGTCGCCGGCAGCAGCAGCACGTGATCAGCTCTTGGCGCCGCCGGCGGCCGCGTTCTTGTTGAGCTGGACCAGCTTGGCGATCAGGCCGTCGATCCCACTCACACCCAGTTCCTGTGAAAAGCTGTTCTGGTTGCTCTGCGCCAGCGACACGCCGGCGACATAGACGTCGATGATCTTCCAGCCGGCATCGGTCTTCTCCAGTTGGTAGTCGAGCTGCAGCGGATCACCCTTGCCGAGCACCTCGGTCTTGACGATCGTGGTCTTGGCATCCGCAGGCATCGGACGCGCCGGCTTCATGCGCACCGACTGGTCCTTGACCTGGGCCAGAGCACCGGAATAGGCGCGCACCAGCAAGGTCTTGAACTCCTCCTGCAGCCGCTTCTTCTGCTCCGGCGTGGCTTGGTTCCAGTAGCGACCCCCAACCGCCAGCGCCGTCATCTTCTGGAAGTTGACGTGCGGCATGACCTTGGCGTCGACCAGTGCGATCACTTTGGCCACGTCGCCGGCCTGGATCGACTTGTCAGCCTTGACGGCATCGAGCACATCGACCGAGACCTCCTGGATCAGCGCATCCGGCGCCTTGACCTGGGCTTGTGCAACACCGCCGGCGAGCACGAACAGCGCCGCCAGCGAGATTGAAAAGAGTCGTTTCGAAATCATCTGCTTCCTTCAAAGAGGCCCGTCAAGCGCGAGCGTGCGGCGTGGGAGTCGGGTTTCGCGCCAGGGTTCATCATTTTGTCCTGCCGCCCGACGCCCCGGCTGCGGGGGCAGACGCTGCGGGGGCGCTCGGCGCCGGCGCCGGTAGGGCCACCACCGCGGCGGCGGCCGAGGCGGCGGGCGTCGCGCTAGCGGCCCCCGAGGCCGCTGCGTCGGGCGTGTCGGCGATGATCGGCTCCTCCTCGCCGTCGCGCACCAGCGAGCGACGTCGCTGCAGGTAGGCGTCGCGCACGAAGCTGTATTTGTCGAGCGCGATGCCCTCGATCACCCGGCTCGCGCCGAGCAGGCTGGCACGCTTATTGACGAGCTGAAGGGCGGTGATGCCCCACTGGGTACCGCCATCGTTGATGACGAGCGCGGGCGACACCGCGCGCTCCAGCGGCAGCACCGCCGTCTCGCGCACCGTCGACGGACCGAACAGCGGCAGCACCATGTAGGCCCCCGCGCCGACGCCGTAGTGCCCGAGGGTCTGGCCGAAGTCCTCGTACTGGTGGTCGAGCCCCATCTCGGTGGCGATGTCGACGATGCCGAAGATGCCAAACACGGTATTGACGCCGAACCGGGTCGCGTCCTGCACGCCAAGCTCGAACTTGCCCTGCAGCACGTTGTTGATGGCCGACCAGGCGTCGGCGGCATTGCCGAAGAAGTTGCCGATGCCGTTGCGCACCGGCTGCGGGACCACATTGCTGTAGACGGTGGCCACCGGCTTCAAGATCTTGGCATCCAGGTCCTCGTTGAAATTGAAGACCTTGCGGTTCCACTTCTCCCAGGGGTCGAGCCGCTGGCCGGGACCGCCGCGCGCGTTCTGGATCGTGGTGCAGCCCGACAGGGCGATCGAGATCAGGCCGACGACGCAGAGGCGTTTCATTTGCGGGCTCCGGAGGCGGCAGTCCCGACCGGTGCAGCGGGTCCCGGTGTCGCGCCCGCATCGGCGGCCTTGTTGAACATGAACTGGCTGATCAGGCTTTCGAGCACGACCGCCGACTGGGTCCGGCCGATCGTATCGCCGGCCGCGAGGCGTTTTTCCTCGTAACCCGGTTCGAGGCCGACGTACTGGTCGCCGAGCAGGCCCGAGGTCAGGATCCGGGCGCTCGAATCGGCCGGAAACTGCATCTTGCGGTCGATCTCCAGGCCCACCAGCCCCTGGTAGGTCTTGCCGTCGAGCGAGATCGACACGACACGGCCGACGGTGACGCCCGCGCTGCGCACCGGCGCGCGTACCTTGAGCCCGCCGACGTTGTCGAAGCGGGCGCTCACGGCATAGGTGTCGCCACCGCCGAAGCTGCCCAGGTTGGCGGCCTTGAAGGCGAGGAACACCAGTCCCGCCAAGCCCAGCAGGACGAACAGTCCGACCAGTGTTTCGATGCTTTTCTTGCCCATATCACCGTTCCGTGGATCGATCAGACGCGCGTCAGGGCGTCGAGAACATCAGCGCCGTGAGGATGAAGTCCATCCCCAGCACGCCCAGCGACGAGACGACGACGGTGCGGGTGGTCGCGTTGGCGACCCCCTCCGGCGTGGCCTGGGCCTCGAAGCCCTGGTACAGCGCCACCACCGTGCAGATCAGGCCGAACACCGCGCTCTTCACGATGCCGTTGCCGACATCGCGCGTCACGTCGACGCTGTTCTGCATGATCGACCAGAAGTTGCCGGCGTCGACGCCGATCAGCAACACCGCGACCACATAAGCGCCGAGGATGCCGACAGCCGAAAACAGGATCGCCAGGATCGGCATCGCGACGATGCCACCGATCAGGCGCGGCGCCAGCACGCGCTCGCGCGGATCGACCGCCATCATCTCCATGGCCGCGAGCTGTTCCCCGGCCTTCATGAGGCCGATCTCGGCGGTGAGCGAAGTCCCGGCACGACCGGCGAACAACAGCGCCGTCACCACCGGCCCCAACTCGCGCACCAGCGACAGGTTGACGATCAAACCGAGCGATTCGGACGCGCCATAGGTCACGAGCGCGTAGTACATCTGCAGCGCGAGCACGAAGCCGACCGCCAGGCCCGAGGCCATGATGATCAGCAGCGACAGGTTGCCGATCGCGTGGATCTGCGCCACCACCAGATAGAAGCGGCGCAGCGCGACCGGCACGGCGCGCGCCAGCTCTGCGCAGAAGAAGGCCGCATGCCCGAGTGCGCGCAGCGTGCCCAGGGTGCGCGCGCCGACCGCGGCCAGCGGATTCATGCCGGCTCCTTCGCCGACGTCGGCGGCTCGCCGCGCCTCACGCAGCCACCCCGAAATCCTCGGCCAGCGTCGGCGCCGGGAAGTGGAACTTCACCGGTCCGTCGGGCTCGCCGCGCACGAACTGGCG
>JBDSZM010000379.1:0-5210 GCA_039925165.1 Burkholderiaceae bacterium | reverse complement strand
GGCAGGGTCGGACGCGCAGTCGCATAGCGCGACGGCATGACCGCCGCCCGGCCCGGCGGCGCTGACGCCTGGGCGAGCGACCGCGTCGTCGGCGCGTCGGGTCGGCGAACCACCGGTCGTGCCGGGGGCGTGGCGGGGCGCACCGCCGCAGCGAGCCGGGCGGCCGCCCGCGGGTCCGCCTTCGCGGTCCGCGCCGCGCCACGCGCACTCGCCGAGGGCGGTACCGGCACCGCCGCCGGCGAGCCGATCGGCACCGTCGGCAGGCGGCCAGCCGCAGCCGATGCGCGCGCGCCTGGCGTGGCGGTCGACGCGGTCGGTGCCGCCACGGCCACGGCCTCGACGACGCGGGCTGCATCGGGCGGGGTGGCTGAACTCGCCGCAGAGGCTGCCGGCGCCGGCGCGGCCACCGCCACCGCTTCGGCCGGCAGCGCAGGCGAAACCGCAGCCGGCAGCGCCGCCGTGGCCGAGGCCGGCTCCGCCGCCGCGCTCAGCTCGGCTGGCGGCGATTCCGCCCCACGGCCGCGCAGTCCGAGCCAGGCTTCGCCCAGTGCCGGGATTGCCAGTACCGCAGCGGCGACCAGCCCGGCGCCCCACAGCCAGCGCCGCAGGTGCGACGCCGCCGGGGGCGTCGGCTCGCCGACCGGCAACTCGCGCAGGTCGGTGACGAAACCGGGGTCGGAGAGCGCCGCTGCGGCCTCGACCGGCAGGGCGATGCGCGTCACCGGCGTCGGCGACACGGCGGCACCGACATCGTGCTGCAGCGCCAGCATCCAGCCGCGTTCGAGCGACTGCGCCAGCGCCGGGTCGGCCAGCGGCAGGCTGGCCAGGGAGAACAGTTCCGTGTGCGGCCGGCGCAGCGGCAGCTCGGCGTCGTGGGCCTGCAGCAGCCGGCGCACCAGCGCCCGCGCGTCGCTGCCGCGCGCGCGGGTCCAGCCGTGCGCCGGCTCGGCCTCGGGGTCGGGCAGGTAGCGCCGCAGCATGGCGGCCAGGCTGAACAGGTCGCAGCGCCAGTCGAGCGCGCGCGTGGGTGCCAGGTCGCCGGCGCTGCCGGCCTCGAGCGCCGCCAGCAGGCGCGGCGACTGGTAGTCGTATTCGGTCTGCCGCGCGATCGGCAAGGCGCGCAGCAGTTGTTCGCCCGAGACCAGCGAAAACGCGAAGTCGATCAGCGCGATCTGCTCGAAGCGCGGCACCAGCGCCTGGGTCGGGTCGCGCGGGTCGAAATCGGCCGGGCCGAACGGCACGCAGACGTTGTCGGCTTTGAGGTCGAGGTGGACCAGGCCGATCTCGTGGATCGCATCGAGCGCGATCAGGCTGTGGCGCGCCAGCGCCCACCAGTGCGCGCAGTCCTCGAACACATGCTGCAGGGTCGTGCCGTCGCGCCGCACCGGCAGCAGGGTGGCCCAGTGGTCGACCGTGATGCCGGCGTCGTAGGTCTGCACCAGCGCGACCTTGCCGCCGCTCACGCCGCGGTCGTACTGCACCACGTCGGGCACCGGGCCGATGCCGTGGCCGACCAGCCGCGCCAGGATCCGCCACTCGCGTTCGGTCCAGTGGCGGAAGTCGCCCGCGGCGGTCGACAGGAAGCGCTTGGTGTAGCGGCGCCGCTCGCCCGGCGCGGCCTCTTCGCGGAACACCTCGACGTGGTCGCCGGTCACCATCTGCAGGCGGCCGCGCCCGAACACGCGGTCGATGTCGGACGGCGTCATTGCAGCGCTCCCTTCACCAGCCCGCAGCGCTGCACCAGCAGCACCGTGGCATCGTCGACGCTGCCCTGCTGCCGGGCCAGCGCGATCAGGTCGTCGCAGCGCTGCGCGAGCGGCCGGTCGGATTGCAGCACACGCCACCAGTCGTCGCCGGCCAGGTGCTTGTGGACGCCGTCGCTGCACAGCGCGAGCAGCTCGCCGCCGGCCAGGTCGCGCAGCGCCACGCCGGCGGCCGTGACCGCACCGTTGCCGACCATCCGGGCCGGGTCGTCGGGCGAGCCGCCGCGTGGCGGCGTCTCGTCGAGATGGCCGAAGGTGTGGTCGCGGCTCAGCGCCTCGACCGTGTTGCCGGGCCGCGCCGCGATCCGGTAGGCCCGGCAATCGCCGACCCAGGCGATCAGCCAGCGCGAGGCGAACAGGTTCTGCGGCGCGCACAGCACCACCGTCGCCGCGCCGGGGACGTCGGTGAGCTGCGCGATCTTGTGAGCGATCAGCCGGTCGGCATCGAGCATGGCCTGGTCGACCCGGGCCCGCTCGACCCGCGGCCCGTCGAGCGCGCCGTGCAGCGCCTGCACCAGTTGCCGGCTCGCCAGCGCCGCCATCGCGCCACCGCCGACGCCATCGGCGACGACGAACAGGCGGCCGCTGCCGTCGACCGGGCTGTGCGCGTCCTCGTTCTCGGCGTGCTGGCTGCCGCAGGCGCTCGCCACCGCGACTTCGTAGCGGCCGAAGGTGCCGCCGTGCACGGCGTGGCGCACGGGCGTGTCCTTCACGCTGGCGCTGCGCGCCAGGCCGGGCTCGAGCGGAGTGATCAGGGTCGGCGGACGAAACGGCGTATTCAAGCGACTTCCTTCGTTCGACCCGGGGCGGCGAGAAGGCCCGCACCGGCGTTCCATCCAGTGGCGCTGCGGCTCATTCGGGGACTCTGCGGGTGAGGGTCAGGGTGCAGGTCGGGTGGTCGGTCGCGCAGGCGCCGAGCACCATCGATGCTCCGACGCGCCAGCGCAGCGCCGCGTCGCAGGGATGCGGCACGCCGTCGACCAGCACGCCGTTGTCGCCATGCACCTGCACCTGCACACCATCGTCCCCGATCTCGGTGATGTCGAGGTGATGGCCCGACACGCCCTCGTGGCGCCGGTCGATCACCAGCGACTGGCTGCGCGAACGGCCGAGGCTGATCGGCAGCGCCGACGGCCGCAGCTCGAGCGTGTGCACGCCGCCGGCCTGGAAGGCGGTGATCTTGTAGACCGCCCCCGGCTCGGGCGCCGGATGCACCGCCGTCAGCGGCGTGCGCGGCGCCGCCGGCGCGAGCGGCGGTGGCGCCGCGGCGGCGAGGCCGACCGGCAGCGCGGCGATCGGCGTGATGCGCGCCGTCAGCACCGTTGCGCTACGCAAGGCCAGCCATGGGTAATCGCCGGCCGGTCCTTCGGTGCGCGCCGACAGCACGATGCGTGCGCCGTCCGGCAGGCGCGCCGGCTGCTCGACCGCGGCGGCGCAGGCGGGCGTGCCGGCGCGGTCGCCGGGCAGCGCCGGCGATTCGATCCGCACCCCGTTGGTCGAGCCGGCGTCGGCGACCCACCAGGCGTCCTGCTCGCGCCAGACCTCGGCATGGCGGCGGCTGGTGAAGGTGCCGTTGACGCGCAGGTCGCAGCCCTCCCCTTTGCCGACACCGTAGCGGCGCCCGGCCACCACCGACTGCAGGACCACCCGGCGTCGGCCGTCGGCGTCCTCGATATCGAACTCCCAGCGCTGGCCGGCGAGCGGCGTGGTCGGCGTGGTCGCCGCCCCCGGACCGCCGGTCGCCAGGGCTCCGCCGATGACGCTGTGGCCGCCGTGGTCACGCGCGATGGGGGCGCCGCTGCGGGCCGGATCGGCCTCGCTCCAGCGCCCCACCACCAGCACCTCGTAAGGCCGCGGCGCGGCGTGGACCGGCGTGCTGAGCAGCGCCGCCAGCAGCTCGGCGTATTCGCCCTCGACCGGATCGACCGTGGCGAGCCGCGCATCGGCGTCGTACAGGCCGGCGAACTGCGCCAGGTCGATCGCCGCTGCATTTGGCAGCGCGGCAATCACCTCGCGCGCCAGGTAGCGCTTGATCTGCTCGGGCCGGAACTCGCGCATGAACTGCTCGAGCAGCGCCCTTGCGCCGGGCGCGTCGGGGCAGCGCACGCCGATCGCCGTCAGCAGGTAGCGGTCGCGCTCGGCGATCGCCAAGTGCAGCCGCACCTGGCCCGCGACGAAGGCCTCGAGCTCGTCGCGGATCGCGCCGATCAGCGCCGCATAGGCGCCCAGGTGCTCGGCCAGGGCCGGCTCGCTGACCGTCGCCGACGGCCCGGCGGCGGGTGCACCGAGGCCGGGTTCACGGTCGGACCGCGGTGGCAGGTCGGAGCGTCCGGCGACTCCTTCGAGGCCGTGCAGGCGCCCGAGCACCCAGGATTTGATCGACATGGCGGGTTCCTCGTCTTGTAGGTTCGGTCGGTTGTGTCGGAGCGGTCAGTTTCGATAGGCGATGACGAGCGTCGCCAGCGCGCCGGGGCGGCGCCGGTGGCGCACCGTCGGCGGCGTCGGCAAACCGTAGCGCGACAGGCGTTCGAGAAAGGCACCCCATGCCGGCTGCAAGGTGTCGCCGGCCGCCACCCGGCGCTGCAACGCCGGCAGCGACAGGTCGATCAGCAGCACCAGCTTGCTGACACCGCCGAGCATGACAATGGCGCGCCGCAACGTGTCTTCGAGGTCGGCCAGGCAGGTCTCGAACGGACCGTCGAAGGTCCAAACCAGCGGCGCCGGCAGCGCGTCGGCGGCCGACGTCGCCGGCATGGCGGCGGGCTCACGGGCCGTCATGGCGCCACCGCCGCGATCGCACCGACCTGGCGGCCGGCGATCTGCATCGCGATCTCGGCCGACGGGTTGGGACCGTGGTCGCCGGCGCCGTGGACCTGGCCGCTGGCCGCGATCCAGTTGCGCTCGGTCAGAACCGCGATCGCCTTGGTCCACGGACCACTCGCGGCGCCGTCGGCGCGGTAGGCGGCGACATACCACTTGTACGGCCGCAGCGAACTGCAGGCGGCCGGTGGCCGATGCGCGGCCCGGTCGCGCGGTTCGGCCTGCGCCGCCGGACCGCACAGCCGGCCGATCGCATCGAGCGAGATGCCGTCGCTCGGAAAGCTCGGCGTGCCGGTCTTGCCGGCCAGCCAGCCGAGCTCACGGCAACGCCTGGCGTCGAACACCTGCTCGCAGGCGGTGCGCGCGGTGCCGGCGCGGTGGCTGTACGACAGGCCGCTCAGGATCACCTCGGCCGCGTCGCGCGCGAGGCCGGTCGGGTGCGGCGGCGCCGGCTGCCAGGCCGCCAGGCCGGGCTCGGCCGCCGCATCGGCGCCGTCCGCGCGCCGCACCGAGGCGATCAGGTGCGGCGCTTGCACCTGCCGCCAGCCGTTGCCCGCCGCCGCCAGCGTGGCCATCATGCCGGCCACGCCGAGGGCGCTGGCGCGCGCGTGGCCCTGGCCCCAGCCT
>JBDSZM010000378.1:0-7990 GCA_039925165.1 Burkholderiaceae bacterium | reverse complement strand
GACTTCTCGCTGTTCCAGAAGGTCTCGCCCGGGCTCTTCTTCTTCGTCGGCGTGGTGCCCGAAGGCAGCGACCCCAAGCGCGCTGCGCCCAACCATTCGCCGCGCTTTTCCATCGACGAATCGGCCTTGCTGGTCGGCGTGCGCGCGCTGGCGCACCTGGCCTGCGACTACCTGGAGCAGGCGCCCGCCCGCGGTTGATCGATCCGGGTTTTGAGGGCGCCGACGCGGCAGCGCCGGAGCACGACCGCCGCGCACGCCGCTGGCGCGGCGCGCGACCTCAGGGCAGGACCGTCATGCGCACCTGCGGCCGTTCGAGCACCCGCGCCAGCGCACCGACGCTGCCGACGATGCGGTGCGACGCGAAGCTGGCGTCGGTGTCGGGCTCGAGCGCCGCAATCACCAGGTTGGCCAGCGGCTGATCGAGCCCGACGTAATGGCTGCCGGCCGCGACGTCGAGCAGCGCCGGCAGCAGCTGCACCTGCAGCCGCAGCACACCGCCCGCATCCGCCACGCTGGTCGCCGGATCGCCGGCCGGCAGCAGGCTGCGGCCGGTTTCGGTGTAGGCCTCGCCGCGCAGGTCGGCGGCTTCTTCGAGCCGCTGCACCGTCACGCCGAGCGCGCGCAGGTGCCGCACCGCGTCGGTCTGATCGGCGGCCAGCCAGTAGCCGCACGGCCGGGTCCGGGTCTTCTGCACCTGCAGCTGCAGCGCCGAGTCCCACGCCACGCCGACCCGCTTGTCGGCGCCGCTCACCGGGTCGAGCAGCAGCAGTTCGTATTCGCTCGGCGTCGCCACAGCCTGGATCACGGCCGGGCCGCGGCAGGCGACGCTGGCGACATCGGCGTCGACGAAGCGGCGCACCCGCAGCAACTCGGAGGCGTGTTCGGCGGCGCTCACCAGCGCCGCTTGGACCGCCACCACGTGGGTGTGAACCCGGCGCGCATAGTGCTGGCGTCCGAGGTCTGCGCCGCGGGTCTCGAGCAACAGCCCGACCGCGTTGTGCAGGCCGACCACGTTGCGCAGGGTGTCGGGCCGCACACCGCCCATCGCCACCTTGCGATCGGCCAAATCGGGCCCGGTGGTGTGATACCACTCGACGGAGAGGCCTTCGCGCCGCAGCGCCGCGACCACCGGGCGGCGAAACCATTCCTCCGAGGCCTTGGTGACGAACTCGGGAAGGTTGGCGGTGGTCGCGTACTGCAGCAGCGCGTCGTGGCGCGGCACGCCAGCGAACTTGTCGACGAACGCGGTACCGACCGCGTACTCGTGCAGGTCCATCACCACCAGCGGCTGGAACTCGCGCATCAGCCGCGCCAGCGCCTGCGCCTCCGGGCTGCGCAGCAGAAGATGGTCGCGGTTGAGGTCGATCCCGCTGGCCGAATTGCGGCGGTTGGCCTGGGCGCCGTCCGGGTTGGCGCGCGGCAGCAGCACCACGTTGATGCGGTCGAGCAGCGCCGCCAGCGAGCCCTGCGCCAGTTCGCGCGCGACCACGATCAGCGCCTCGGCGCCGGCCGGCTCGTCGCCGTGCTGCTGCGCCACCACCAGGACCGTCGGCCGGCCGCCGAGCAGCAGGCCGTCGAGCACCGACTCGCGGTGCCGCGCGAACAGCACCGCCTCGATCGGCAGCCCGGCCTGCGAGCTGCCGAGCGGCATCCGGCGCACCTGCACCCCGGGCCCGGCTTCGCGTGCGAGGGCCGCGAGCAGCGTCTGCAACTCGGCATTGCTGGTGCTGGCGGCATGGCCGGTCTCGAAGGCCGGGGTCCGGTAGGCGACGGTGGGCGCCGGGAAGCGCGCGTCGAGCGGCGACACCGCCGAGGCGGCCGATGCCGGCGCCGCAACAGCATCGGCTGCGGCGGACGCCGCAGCGATCGGCGGCAGCGGCACCGGCGCGGCGCTCGGGCGCGCCGGCACGACCGGCACAGCAACCGCGACCGGAGCCGGCTGCGGCCGGGTCAGCGGCACCGAGGGCGCGCAGGACACCAGGATCGGCAGCAGGCCCGCCAGCCACCACTCGCCTCGCCCGATCGGGCGTCCTGGCCCTCGCGGGCCTCGCACTCTGCACGTCGTCATCCGCGGTCCCGTCGCGCCCGAGCGGCGCACTGGCGCAGCAATATACGCGGGACACGGCCGCACAATGGGCGTCCGTGGCGGGCACGGGCAAGGGCACGGGCGGATCTCATGAGCATCGTCGGAAAGCTGCTGTACGCGGCCGGGGGCCTCGCGGTCGGACTGCTGCTGGCCGGACGGCTGGGCGCGCTCGGTGGGGTGCCGCCTGCCACGCTCGGGGTGCGCGACGGCCGACTGGCGCCGCCTTCGGACACCCCCAACAGCGTGAGCAGCCAGGCCGGGCTCTATCCGCAGCACCCGATGCGCAGCCAGGCCGCCATCGCCCCGCTGGCGCTGGTCGGTGGCGACGGCGCGGCCACGCTGGCGCGGATCGAGGCGATCGCGGCCGGCACCGACGGCGCGCAGCCGATCGAGCGCCGGCCCGACTACCTGCGCTACACCTACACCAGCCGCGTGCTGCGCTTCGTCGACGACACCGAGTTCTGGTTCGATCCGGCCGCCGGCGCGGTGCAGGTGCGGTCCGCCTCGCGGCTCGGGCGACGCGATTTCGACGTCAACCGCCAGCGCATCGAAGCCATCCGGACCCGGCTCGCCGCCCCGGCGTGATGCCGCGCGGCGGCACCGACTGACAGCGCGGCGACGGCCGGCCAGGTTGCACGCCCTCGCCGCTGCGGTTCGCGCCGCCAGACGGCGTTTCGTCGCAGTGCGCTCGTAGCGTCCGGGCGGCCGCCGCACAGTCGCGCCATCGCCCTTCCCGGCCTCACTTCGAAAGCGCGCCATGTCCCTGTTGACGACGATCCTCCTGCGCACCCCCGTCTGGGTCTGGCTGGTCCTGGCGGCGCTGCTCGCGCTGGGTGCCAGCCAACTTCGGACCCGCCACCTGACCCTGCGCCGCGCCACCGTGCCGGCACTGATCCTTTGCGCGGTCTCGCTGGTCGGCGTGCTGTCGACCTTTCCGGGTCATGCGGCCACGGTGCTGGTGTGGGGCCTCGGCGCGGCGCTGGCGGCGGCAGCATCGTTCGCCGGCGGCCTTTGGCAGGGCGCCCACTGGTCGCCCGACGACACGCGGCTGGTGGTGCCGGGCAGCCGGCTGCCGATGCTGCTGTTCCTCGTTTTGTTCATCGTCAAGTTCGGCGTCGGCATCGCGCTCGGCATGCAGCCGGCACTGCGCGACACGACCGGCCTGTGGTTCGGCGCGAGCGCGCTGTACGGGATCTTCAGCGGACTTTTCATCGCGCGTGCGCTGCGTTACCGGCAAGTGTCGCAAGCCGGCGCGCACCCGGTTGCCGCGTGATGCGCGGCCGGCACACCAGTCTCGCGCCGGCACACTCCGGCCCCATGCCCCCGACCCCGCCGTATGCACTGCCCGCCGTCGCCGCCGACGCGACGCGCACCCGCTGGAGACGGCTGGGCCGCAGCGCGCTCTACATGACGCTGCTGTGCACGGGCATCGCCCTGCTGCTGACCGTGATGGACCGCGGCGGGCTGGGCGTCAAGCTGGTCTATTCGTTCTCGATCGGCGCCTGCTGCTGGCTGATCATCGACGGCGGCCGAAACGCCGCGGCGCACCTGCTGGCGCGATTGCGTGTGGCCCGCGGCCTCGGAGCCGGCGATCGGCCCGGCTTCCCCGGCTGGCCGATGCTGGGTCTGCTGGTGCTGCTCGGCATGGTGCTCGGGCCGATGGCGGGCCTGGCGATCGCCGACCTGCTGACCGGCCACCGCTCGCCCGCGCTGTTCGCGATCGGCTCGACGTCGGGGCAGGTGACGCTCGTGATCTCGATCTTCGCGACGCTGGCCTCGCTGTTCACCTTCACCCTGCTCGAACGCCTGTCCAGCGCACGGGCCGAGGCCGAGGCCGCCCGGCGCAGCGCCGCCGAGCACCGCCTGAAGCTGCTCGAATCGCAGCTCGAGCCGCACATGCTGTTCAACACGCTGGCCAACCTGCGGGTGCTGATCACGCTCGACCCGCCGCGCGCGCAGGCCATGCTCGACCGGCTGATCGGCTACCTGCGCAGCACCCTCGGGGCCTCGCGTGCCACGCTGCACCCGCTGGCCGACGAATTCGAGCGCCTGCGCGACTACCTGGCGCTGATGCAGGTGCGCATGGGCGATCGGCTCGGGGTGCGGCTCGACCTGCCGGCCGACCTGGGCGCGGTGCCGGTGCCGGCGCTGCTGCTGCAACCGCTGGTCGAGAACTGCATCCGCCACGGCCTCGAACCGCAAGTCGGCGGCGGGCGCATCGAGGTGAGCGCAGCGCGCGACGGCACGCAACTGCGCCTCACGGTGCGCGACACCGGCGTCGGCCTGGCGCCGGCCGGGACCGGGGCCGATGTCGCGACGGGCACCGGCTTCGGTCTGCAACAGGTGCGCGAACGGCTGGCCGCCCTCTACGGCGACGCAGCCAGGCTCGAACTCGCCCCCGCGGACGACACCGAGGGCGGCGCGCAGGCGTGCATCCACCTGCCGATCCGCGGCACGCCGACGTGATGCGCGCCACTGCCCTGATCGCCGAGGACGAACCGCTGCTGGCCGCCGGACTGCGGGCCGAGCTGGCGCGGGCCTGGCCCGGGCTGGAGATCGTGGCCACGGTCGGGCATGGCGCGGCGGCGGTCGAGCAGGCGCTCGCGTTGCGGCCCGACGTGCTGTTTCTCGACATCCGCATGCCGGGACTGTCCGGCCTGGAGGCGGCGCAGGCGATCGCCGAAGACTGGCCGGCCGACATCGCAGCGCTGCCGCTGATGGTGTTCGTGACCGCCTACGACCAGTACGCGCTGGCGGCGTTCGAGCACGCGGCGTCGGACTACCTGACCAAGCCGGTCGACCCGCGCCGGCTCGCGCAGAGCTGCGAGCGGCTGCGCGACGCGCTGGCGCGAAGGCGCACGGCCCCCGGCGCGACGCTCGACGCCGCGCTGGCGCAGCTGCGCGGACTGCTCGAAGCGACGGCGGACCCGGCGCCGGCGTCCGCGCCGCTGACCGTGATCCAGGCCGGCAGCGGGGCCCTGGTGCATTTCGTGCCGATCGGCGAGGTGATCTATTTCGAGGCCGCCGACAAGTACGTCCGGGTCGTCACGGCGCAGCGCGAGCACCTGATCCGCGCCTCGTTGCGCGAACTGCTGCCGCAACTCGACCCGCAGCGTTTCTGGCAGGTCCACCGCGGCGTGGTGGTGCGCGCCGACGCGATCGCCACGGCGTTGCGCGACGAGTCGGGCAAGGTCACGCTGAGCTTGCGCGACCACCCGGACCGCCTCGCGGCCAGCCGCTTGTACGCGTCGCGCTTTCGCGGCATGTGAGCCGCGGCGCCGCACCAGGAGCCGGGAGCCGGAATCAGAAAAGGCCGGCGCCTGGATGGCGTCGGCCTTGTTGTATGCGGGGCCGCAGGCCCGGATCGCGACCTCCCTGCGGCCCCGCAGCGTTCGATCAGTACCCGTAGCGGCGACCGTCCCGGCCGTCGTTGCGGTCATAGCGGTTCGGGATGCCGTCGCGGTCGCGATCGCCGTACGCGCCGTGGCGGCCAGCGCGGTTGTCGTAGCGGTCATAGCGGTTCGGAATGCCGTCACGGTCACGGTCACGGATGCGCCGGGCGCCTTGGTAGTAGATCGGCGCCGGGCGCTCGTAGACGACCTGCGGCGGGTAATACACACGCGGCGACGGGGCGTACTCGACCTGCGGCGGGTAGTAGACACGCGGCGTAGGCGCGTACACGACCTGCGGCGGGTACGCATAGACGGGGGCCGGGTCGTAATAGCCGGGCGCGTTGGAAATCACGGTACCGACACCCGGTGCATTCAGGCCGATCGACCAGTAAACATTGCTGCCGGCGTGCGCGGCACCGGCGGCAAGCACGGTGGCGGCAGCGGCGAGGGCGACGACGAGGGGCTTCTTCATGGTCTGACTCCTTTGAAGTGACACACACTGCAGGTGGTGCGTCCGAAGACATAACGCACCAGCACGAACCGAAAGCCTACGCGTGTCGTGTCAACGAAAGTAAAGGCGTGTGTCGCGGGCGTGTCGGGCGAGCCAAAAACAACGCTCGATAGAATCGATCGGCCCCGATTTCCGGTTTTTCGCCCCATGATTGCTCCGAGCGACGCTGCCAGGCCGAGCCATTTCATACGCCAGATCATCGAGCGCGATCTCGCGGCGGGCACCTACCGGAGTCGTCACGACGCCGGCACCCCGGGCGATGCGGCGCACCATGCGGCCGGTCCGCTGGATGCGGCGCGCATCCGCACCCGCTTCCCGCCCGAGCCGAACGGCTATTTGCATATCGGCCACGCCAAGAGCATCTGCCTGAACTTCGGCCTGGCGCTCGAATACGGCGGCGTATGCCACCTGCGCTTCGACGACACCAACCCCGAAAAGGAAGAACAGGAGTACGTCGATTCGATCAAGGACAGCGTGCGCTGGCTCGGCTTCGACTGGGTCGTGCCCGATCCGTCCGGATCCGGCGGCACACGCAGCCACCTGTATCACGCGAGCGACTATTTCGACTTCATGTACCGCGCCGCCGAGGCGCTGATCGAGGCCGGCCATGCCTATGTCGACGAGCAGTCGGCCGACGAGATGCGCCTGCATCGCGGCGACTTCAACACGCCCGGCACGCCGAGCCCGTACCGCGACCGCACGCCGGCCGAGCACCTGGCGCGCTTTCGCGCCATGCGCGACGGCGACTTGCCCGACGGCGCGGCCGTGCTGCGCGCGAAGATCGACATGTCGAGCCCGAACATCAACCTGCGCGACCCGGCGCTCTATCGCATCAAGCGCGCGACCCACCACGCGACCGCAGACCGCTGGTGCATCTACCCGATGTACACCTATGCGCACCCGATCGAGGACGCGCTCGAGAACATCACCCACAGCATCTGCACGCTCGAGTTCGAGGACCAGCGGCCGTTCTACGACTGGCTGCTCGATACGCTGTGCACGCTCGGCCTGCTGGCCCAGCCGCGGCCGCAGCAAGTCGAGTTCGCGCGCTTGAACCTGACCTACATCGTCACCAGCAAGCGCAAGCTGCGCCAGCTCGTCGACGAGGGCCACGTCGACGGCTGGGACGACCCGCGCATGCCCACCCTGGTCGGGATGCGCCGGCGCGGCTACACGCCCGAGAGCATCCGGCTGCTGGCCGAGCGCAGCGGCGTCAGCAAGTCGGGCGGCTGGATCGACTACGGCTCGCTCGACATCGCGCTGCGCGACGACCTCGACCCGAAGGCGCCGCGCGCCAATGCCGTGCTCGACCCGCTGCCGCTGCGGCTCGTCAACTTCGCCGAGGTCTTCGGCAGCGACGAACACCGCGAGCCCTGCCACGCGCCGAGCCTGCCGGGTGGTCACGCCGCCTCGCCCGGGGCGCCACCACCCGCGGACGCGGCCACGCCGCCAGCGCAACGCGCGTTCGCGCTGACGCGCGACGTGTGGATCGAGCGCGACGACTACATGGCGGTGCCGGGCAAGGGCTACTTCCGGCTCTACCCGCCGCAGCCCGATGCCAGCGGCAAGGTCGGGCCCGGTGGCCGCGTGCGGCTCAAGTACGGCTACGTGATCGAGTGCTGCGGCGACGAGAAGGACGCAGACGGCAGCGTGACCCGCGTGCTGGCGCGGCTGGTGCCCGACACCAAGAGCGGCACGCCCGGCGCGTCGGCGATCAAGGTCAAGGGCGTGGTGACCTGGGTCGGCGCCGGCGATGCGCTCGAAGCCGAATTCCGCCTCTACGACCGGCTCTTCACCGAGGCGCAGCCCGATGCCGGCGGGCGCGACATGCTGAGCGTGCTCAACCCGAACAGCAAGCGCGTCGCGCACGGCTACGTCGAGCCGGGCCTGGCCAGCGCGCGGCCGGGCGAGCGCTTCCAGTTCGAGCGCCACGGCTACTTCGTGGCCGACGCGAGCGATCATCGCGACGGACGGCACGTCTTCAATCGAACCACGACGTTG
>JBDSZM010000377.1:0-9078 GCA_039925165.1 Burkholderiaceae bacterium | reverse complement strand
GAGTACAGGCGGTGTCCGGCCGCCGTGGTCTGCGGCCGCGCCACGGCGTAGCGACGCTCCCACACCCGCAGCGTGGCCGCCGGCATGCGCACCATGCGAGCGACCGCGCCGGTGCGGTAGCGCGCCGTGTCGCCCAGGTCCGGCGAGGCATCGACGGTGGTCTCGGTTGAGGATTTGGATCGTTTCATGTTGAGCTCGTTTTGACGTCGAAAAGCGGTGGATTTTCCAAGGCCGAAACCATTATGAAACGTCTATGAACTGATTTTGTCTACATTTCGTCGTCCATCAATCCCGCGCTCGCAAAAGCCTTCATGAAAGTGCCCTCCATGAAAAAGACCCTCATCGCCCTCACGCTGTCCATCGGCAGCCTGGTCTCCGCCCATGCCGCGGACATCGTCGATACCGCCGTCGCTGCCGGCAACTTCAAGACCCTGGCTGCGGCGCTGCAGGCGGCCGGCCTGGTCGACACGCTCAAGGGCAAGGGACCGTTCACGGTGTTCGCGCCCACCGACGACGCCTTCGCCAAGGTTCCGAAGGCGCAGCTGGATGCACTGCTGAAGGACAAGGCCAAACTGACCTCGGTGCTGACGTATCACGTGGTGCCCGGCGCAGTGATGGCCAAGGACGTCAAGGCCGGCAAGGTGAAGACGGTGCAGGGCAGCGAACTGACGGTCAGCACCAATGGCGGCGTCAAGGTCGACGCGGCCAACGTGATCAAGACCGACATCGTGGCCGACAACGGTGTCATCCACGTCATCGACAGCGTCGTGATGCCGAAATAACCGGTTGCGCGCATCCGCCCCGCAGCCACACGCCGGCGCCACGCGGTGGCGTGGGCACCTCGACGATCAGCCGATCCGGGCCGCGATCGCCGCGCCCATCTCGACGGTGGTCGCGCTGCCGCCCAGGTCGCCGGTGCGCGGACCTTCGGCCAGCACCTGCTCGATGGCGGTCACGATCGCATCGTGCGCCGCGCGGCAACGCGGCTGCAGCGCCGGGTCCTTGGCGCCCATGAAGTCGAGCATCAGCGCGCCCGACCAGATCATGGCAACCGGATTCGCAATGCCCTGGCCGTAGATGTCGGGCGCCGAGCCGTGCACCGGCTCGAACAGCGACGGGAAGCGGCGGTCGGGGTTCAGGTTGGCCGAGGGCGCCAGGCCGATGGTGCCGGTGCAGGCCGGGCCCAGGTCCGACAGGATGTCGCCGAACAGATTGGTCGCCACCACCACGTCGAAGCGGTCGGGCGTCAGCACGAAGCGCGCGCACAGGATGTCGATGTGCTGCTTGTCCATCGCCACGTCGGGATAGCCTTGCGCCATCTCGTCGGCGCGCTCGTCCCACCACGGCATGCTGATCGAGATGCCGTTCGACTTGGTGGCCACGGTGAGCCGCTTGCGCGCGCGCGACTTGGCCAGCTCGAAGGCGTATTTCATGACCCGCTCGGTCCCAAACCGCGAGAACACCGACTGCTGCACCACGAACTCGCGCTCGGTGCCCTCGAACATACGCCCGCCGACCGCGCTGTACTCGCCCTCGGTGTTCTCGCGCACGATGTAGAAGTCGATCTCGCCGGGCCGGCGCGGCCGGCCTTTCGGGTCGACCAGCGGGCACGGCACGCCTTCGAACAGGCGCACCGGGCGCAAGTTGATGTACTGGTCGAAGTCGCGCCGGAACTTGATCAGCGAGCCCCACAGCGAGACGTGGTCGGGCACCGCGGCGGGCCAGCCGGCGGCGCCGAAATAAAGCGCGTCCATGCCCCGCAGCTGCGAGTTCCAATCGTCGGGCATCATCTGGCCGTGCTGCAGGTAGTAATCGCAGCTGGCCCATTCGATCGGCGTGTAGGCGATGTCGATGCCGAAGCGCCGGCTCGCCGCGTCGAGCACGCGCAGTCCCTCGGGCATGACCTCCTTGCCGATGCCGTCGCCCGGAATGACAGCGACCTTGAAGGGCTGGGACATGGGGACTTCCTCGCGGTGATGTGACGAAGCCGGGATGTTAGTTCGCGTGCCGGGCAGCGCCGCGCCTGCCTCAGAATCCATCGCATGCAGCCTGCGCCCGACTCCATCGCCGCCCGCCACCGCGCCGTCGCGCGCGGTGACGCCTCTTACGACGCCGGCATCGACGCCGCGCTGCGCGCCGCCACCGAAGCGGCCGCTGCGCACGTGTACACGCGGCTCTATCCCGACGCCGCGCGCGCCGCGGCGTGGCATGCCGATGCCCTGCGCGCCGCCGGCGTCGCGCTGCCCGCGCTGGCCGGCCTGCCGGTCACGGTCAAGGACCTGTTCGACGTCGCCGGCGAGCCTACCGCGGCGGGCTCGACGATCCTGCGCGACGCGCCGCCCGCCACCGCCGATGCGCCCGCGGTGGCCCGGTTGCGCCGGCATGGCGCGGCCATCACCGGACGTACCAACATGAGCGAGTTCGCGTTCTCGGGTGTCGGCGCCAATCCGCACCTGGGAACGCCGGCCAACCCGGCCGATCGCCGCGTCGCGCGCATACCGGGCGGCTCGTCGTCGGGCGCGGCGGTGTCGGTCGGGCTCGGCCATGCGGTCGCCGGGTTAGGGTCCGACACCGGCGGCTCGCTGCGCATCCCGGCCGCATTGTGCGGGCTGGTCGGCTACAAGCCGAGCCAGCCGCGCGTGCCGCTGGCCGGCGCCTTCCCGCTCTCGCGCAGCCTCGACACCGTGGGCGCGATCACGCGCTGCGTCGAGGATGCGCTCGCGGTCGACGCCGTGATCGCCGACACGCCGCTGATCGTGCGGCGCCGGCCGCTGCGCGGCATGCGTTTCGCGGTGCCGCAGACGGTGGTGCTCGACGCGCTGGAACCGGCCGTCGCCGCGGCCCTCGCGCGCGTGCTGTCGAGGCTGTCCGCCGCCGGCGCACAGATCGACGAGCCGACCCTGGCCGCGCTGGGCGAGGTGACGCGCCTGAGCAGCCCCGGGCTGTCGCCGATGGAAGCGCACGCGGTGCACCGCGACCGCCTGGCGGTGCACCGCGCGCGTTACGACCCCCGGGTCGCGATGCGTATCGACGCCGGCGCGAGCGCGAGCGCCGCCGACTATCTCGACGTGCTCGACCGCCGGCGCACCTGGATCGAGGCGATGGAAGCCGAGCTCGCACCCTGGGATGCGGTGCTCTGCCCGACCGTGCCCATCGTCGCGCCCGAGATCGCGACCGTGCTCGCGAGCGACGAGGCGTTCTTCCGCACCAACGGGCTGCTGCTGCGCAACACCTCGCTGTTCAACTTCCTCGACGGCTGCTCGTACAGCCTGCCGTGCCAGGCCGAAGGCGATCTGCCGGTCGGACTGATGCTGTCGTCGGTGCACGGCGACGACGCGCGGCTGGCGGCGGTGGCGCTGGCGGTCGAGGCAGCGCTGGCCTGAGCGCGCGCCGGTCCCCGACCCCGCGTCAGATCGGCTTGAAATACTCGAACGGCTCGCGGCACGCCAGGCAGCGATAAAGCGCCTTGCAAGCGGTCGAACCGAAGGCCGACAGGCGCTCGGTGTGGGCCGTGCCGCAACGCGGGCAGGCCACTGCATCGGCACCGCGGCCGACGATGCGGATCGGCCGCATCCCATCGCCGCCGTCGCTGTCATCGACGGGCTGCGGCGGCGCGATGCCGTAGGCGTGCAGCTTGTGCCGCCCTTCGGACGAGATCCAGTCGCTGCTCCACGCCGGCGCACGCTGCCAGGTGATGTGAACCGGGCCCAGACCTGCGGCATCGAGCGCCTCGACCACGCTGCGTTCGATGACCTCGGTGGCCGGGCAGCCCGAGTAGGTCGGCGTCAGCACGACGCTCAGTCCGACCGGCGCGATGCGGATCTCGCGCACCAGGCCGAGGTCGCACACCGACAAGGCCGGGACCTCGGGGTCGAGCACGTCGCCGAGGACCGCCCAGGCGCGCCCGATCGCCGGCTCGAGCGGCGTCGGCAGACTCACCACACGCCACCCGGATGGCTGCGCTGCAGGTACTGCATCTCCGCCAGCAGGCGGCCCATGTGCTCGCTGTGGCGACCGATGCGCCCGGTGCCGACGTAGGCGCCGTCGGTCGGCACCTCGAGTTGCGCCGCCGCGAAGACTTGCGCCATCTCGGCCTGCCACGCCTGCCGCAGCGTGGCCCACGACGGTCCGAGCCCGCTCGCCTGCGCCGCGGCATCGACCGCATCGGCGGCGAACAGCTCGGGCACGTGGCGCCACAGCGCGGGCAACGCCGCGTCGATGCGGCGGCGCGACTCGGCGCTGCCGTCGGCCAGCCGGACCACCCAGTCGGCGGCGTGGCGCTGGTGGTAGCGCGCCTCCTTGACGGCCTTGCCGGCGATGCCCGCCAGCTCCGCGTCTGATGAGCCGTCGAGCGCCTGCCACATCAGGCGCAGCCAGGTCGCGGCCATCAGGTTGCGGAGCACCGCGAATGCGAAGTCGCCGCGCGGCAGCTCGACCAGGGATGGATTCAAGAAGTCGCGCTCCTCGCGCAGGAACGCGAGGGCGTCCTCGTCGTGCCCGCCGCCTTCGAGCACGGCGGCGTGTGTGAGCAGGGCGCGCGCCTGGCCGAGCAGGTCGAGCGCCATGTTGGCGAGCGCGATGTCCTCCTCGATGATCGGCGCGTGGCCGCACCACTCGGCCAGGCGCTGCGCCAGGATCAGGCAGGTATCGCCGAGGCGCAGCACGTACTGCACCGGCGGCGTGAGGGTCAGCGCGATCGAGGCGGTCACGCGCGCCTCACATGTGGTCCAGCGACTCCGGCAGTGCGTAGAAGGTCGGGTGCCGGTAGACCTTGTCCTGCATCGGGTCGAAGTTCATGGCCTTGTCGGCCGGGTCGCTGGCGACGATCTGGTCGGATCGAACCACCCACACGCTGACGCCTTCCTGGCGCCGCGTATACACATCGCGCGCGAGCTGGATCGCGAGGGCCGGGTCGGCCGCGTGCAGGCTGCCGCAGTGCTTGTGGTCGAGCCCGGCCTTGCTGCGCACGAACACCTCCCACAGCGGCCATTCGGTGCTCATGTGAGCCCCTCGTCCGACGGGTACGCCGGCCGATCCCCCGAGGGGATCACGGGCCGGCTCGGGAGCGGCCCGCGACGACGAATTGGCGCAGGGTGTCTCATGCCGCAGCCTCCTCGGCCGCGCGTGTCGCTACTTTGGCCGCATGCACCAGCGCCGCCTCGCGGACCCAAGCGCCGTCGTCCCAGGCCGCGACACGCGCCGCCAGCCGTTCCCGGTTGCACGGCCCGTCACCGGCAATCACGCGCTTGAACTCGGCCCAGTCGATGGCACCGAAATCCCAGTGGCCGCGTTGCTCGTTCCAGAGCAGGTTCGGGTCGGGCAGCGTCACGCCGAGCACCTTGGCCTGGTCGACCGCGGCATCGACAAACTTCTGCCGCAGCTCGTCGTTGCCGTAGCGCTTGATGCCCCAACGCATCGACTGCGCACTGTTCGGCGAGGCATCGTCGCTCGGGCCGAACATCATCACCGACGGCCACCACCAGCGGTCGACCGCGTCCTGCACCATCGCCTTCTGCGCCTCGGTGCCGCGCGTCATCAAGGTCAGAAGCGACTCGAAGCCCTGACGCTGATGAAAGCTCTCCTCGCGGCAGATGCGCACCATCGCGCGCGCATACGGTGCGTACGAACAGCGGCAGATCGGCACCTGGTTCATGATCGCCGCGCCGTCGACCAGCCAGCCGATCGCGCCCACGTCGGCCCAGGTCAGCGTCGGGTAGTTGAAGATCGAGCTGTACTTGGCACGCCCGCTGTGCAGCGCCTCGATCATCGCGTCGCGCGAGGTTCCGAGCGTCTCGGCCGCGGCGTAGAGGTACAGACCATGGCCCGCTTCGTCCTGCACCTTGGCGAGCAGGATGGTCTTGCGCTTGAGAGTCGGCGCCCTCCCGATCCACTGGCCCTCGGGCAGCATGCCGACGATCTCGGAATGCGCATGCTGGCTGATCTGTCGCACCAGCGTCTTGCGGTAGTCCTCGGGCATCCAGTCCTTCGCCTCAATGAACTCGCCGGCATCGATGCGGGCGTCGAAGCGTTGTTGTGGGGCTGGGTCGTCTGTGGTCCTGTCGATGATCATGTGGCGCGTCCTTAACGATCGGCCGGTTGGGGCGGAGCCCGGAACCATGATAGGACGCGCCACGCACGTCGATCACTGCGTGGGAATGGCTTCATGGCACGGCAGCTCGTGGTTCGCCGCGCAGCATGCCCGCGCCTAGACACATTGCCACCGCTCACGCCGGGCCGCTGTAAAGACTCTGCAAAGCGACCCGCGACGCCGGTACGTCGGTCGTGACGATGCTCCACAAGGTGTCGTTGTCGATGCCAAGGTAGCCGTGAATCAAGCGGTTGCGTGTGGCAATGACGAGGCGCCACGGCACCTGCGGATGCGCCTGCCGGATCACGTCCGGAACGCGCGTGGCCGCCTCGCCGATCAACTCCAGATTACGCACCGTCGCGTCGTAAACCATCCCGCTGGCGACGAATCGGGATTGGTCGAGTCCGGCGGTGTACGCAATGACCTTTTCGATGAACGCCATCATGTCGTCGATGTAGAAGCGCCACTCGCGCGCCATCGGCTCAGACACGAACGGCCTCCTTCTCGATGAAAAGGCGCAGCTCCGGACGAACCGCCTTGTCGGTCACGAGGTCGACCGGGCGTCCGAGCAGGTCTTCCAGAAAGAACTGGACGCCGAAATAGCGCTCGGAAGTGGCCGGGCCATCGAACGACACCAAGATGTCGATGTCGCTGTCGTCGCGTGCGGTATCGCGCGCGGTGGAGCCGAACAGCGCCAGCGCCGTGACTCCGTAACGGTCCACCAACGTTGGCTTGCTTGCCACCAGTCGATCCAATACCTGTGTCCGGTTCATCTGCATCTCCAAATGAGTCCGCATCATGGCCCCGGCCAGGTTCAGCGCCTACAGCAACACGATGTCGTACTGCTCCGGCGACCCCAGCGGTTCGGCGCGCAGCGAGATGGGCTTGCCGATGAAGTCCGACAACGCGGCCAGGTGCTGGCTTTCTTCGTCGAGCAGCATCTCGACCACCGTGGCCGAGGCGATGACGCGGAATTCGCGCGGCGTGAACTGGCGGGACTCGCGCAGGATCTCGCGCAGGATCTCGTAGCACACGCTGCGCGCGGTCTTGACCTGGCCCTTGCCCTGGCACACCGGGCAGGGTTCGCACAGCACATGGGCGAGCGACTCGCGGGTGCGCTTGCGCGTCATCTCGACCAAGCCAAGCTGGGTGAACCCGCTGACCGTGATCTTGGTGCGGTCGCGTCCGAGCTGCTTGCGCAGTTCGGCCAGCACCGCCGCCTGGTGCTCCTCGCGCGACATGTCGATGAAGTCGATGATGATGATGCCGCCGAGGTTGCGCAGCCGCAGTTGCCGCGCCATCGCCTGCGCCGCTTCGAGGTTGGTCTTGAAGACCGTGTCGTCGAAGTTGCGCGCGCCCACGTAGCCGCCGGTGTTGACGTCGACCGTGGTCAGCGCCTCGGTCTGGTCGACGATGAGGTAGCCGCCCGACTTGAGGTCGACCCGGCGCTGCAGCGCGCGCGCCACTTCCTCGTCGATGTTGTACAGGTCGAAGATCGGCCGCTCGCCTTGGTAGTGCGCGAGCTTGCCGACCGAGGTAGGCGTGTAGGCGCGGCCAAACTCGCGCAGGGTCTCGAACTGCTGCGCCGAGTCGATGCGGATCGAGGTCGTCGACTCGTCGACCAGGTCGCGCAGCACCCGCTGCACGAGGCTCAGGTCCTGGTGCAGCAAGGTGCCCGGTGGCGACTTGAAGGCGCGCTCACGCACCGCCGCCCAGGCCTTGCGCAGATAGGCGATGTCGTCGCGCAACTCGGCGTCGCTCGCGTCCTCGGCGTTGGTGCGCAGGATGAAGCCGCCACCGGGCGTGCTGCCGTCGGGCAGTTGCACCAGCGTCTGCATACGGCTGCGCAACTGCTCGCGCAGCTCCTGCGAGCCGATGCGCTGCGAGATGCCGATGTGGTCGTCCTGCGGCAGCAAGACCAGCAGGCGGCCGGCGATGCTGATCTGGCTCGACAGCCGCGCGCCCTTGGTGCCGATCGGGTCCTTGATGACCTGCACCGTGAGCGTCTGGCCCTCGAATACCAGCCGCTCGATCGGCGTCGCCGCGCCGGCGCTCCCACCGTTGTCACTGCGCGGAGCCGACGCATGCGGCGCTCCCGCGACGTGGACATCGGCAACGTGCAGGAAGGCGGCGCGCTCGAGGCCGATGTCGATGAAGGCCGACTGCATGCCAGGAAGCACCCGCACCACGCGGCCGGCGTAGATGTTGCCGACCAGGCCGCGCTCGAGCGTGCGCTCGATGTGGAGCTCCTGGACCGCACCGGCTTCGACGATCGCCACCCGGGTTTCCTGGGGCGCCCAATTGATGAGGATGTCTTGCATGGCCGGCGTTGCAAAGGGCCATCAGGGGCAGGCGCCGCTGGGCTTCAGTAAAGGACGACGCCTGCTTCGCGCAACAGAGCCGCGGTCTCGTACAGGGGCAAACCCATGATACCGGAGTAGCTTCCGTCGATCCGCTCGATCCAGGCCGCGGCGGCGCTCTGGATCGCGTAGGCGCCGGCCTTGCCATAGGGCTCGCCGCCGGCCACGTAGCGCGCGATCTCGGCCGGCGCGATCGGCGCGAAGCGCACCGTCGAGACGCTGGCCGCGGACCAGCGACGCCGGCCCGATGCCAGTGCCAACGCCGTGATGACGCGGTGGCTGCGGCCGGCCAGCAGGGTCAGCGTCGCCGTCGCATCGGCCGCATCGACGGGCTTGCCGAGCACCCGGCGCCCGAGCGCCACGGTGGTGTCGGCGCACAGCACTGGCGCAGGCGCGCGGCCGCTGCGCCGCAGCCGTGTCATCGCCGCCTCCAGCTTGGCCTGCGTCACCCGCACCACGTAGTCGGTCGGCAGCTCGCCCGGACGGTGCGCCTCGAGCGCCTCGGCGTCCTCGTCGGCATCCGGCAACAGCAGCACGTGGCGCACGCCGATCTGGTCGAGCAACTGGCACCGGCGCGGGCTCTGCGAGGCGAGGTAGACGAAGTCGTGCTTCATGCGCGGACGCGGTCGG
>JBDSZM010000376.1:0-10832 GCA_039925165.1 Burkholderiaceae bacterium | reverse complement strand
ATGGGCCGCAGCGCGACCTTGTGCCCCGGCGGAACGAGGCCGATCACGTCCACCTCGTAGCCGGCGAGCCGGCTGCCGCCGATCAGCTGCTCGCGCGCGATCACGACATCGTCGTCGGGATGGATCCTGATCACCCGCGGATCGTTGCCGGGCGACGCGTCGAGCTCAGCCATCGATCAGCTCGGGATTCCAGGCGTGCACAGTCTGGAACTGCTCGCCCAGTCCCTGGATGCCCACGCGCATCATGTCGCCCGGCTTGAGGTAGACCGGATTCGGCTTGATGCCCATGCCCACCCCCGGCGGGGTGCCGGTGGCGATCAGGTCACCGGGCAGCAGCGTCATGAAGCGGCTCACGTAGCTCACGAGCTGCGCCGCACCGAACACCATCGTGCGCGTGTTGCCGTTCTGGTAGCGCTTGCAGCTCACGTCGAGCCACATGTCGAGGTTCTGCGGATCGGCAATCTCGTCGGTGGTCACCAGCCAGGGGCCGACCGGACCGAAGGTATCGCAGCCCTTGCCCTTGTCCCAGGTGCCGCCGCGCTCGAGCTGGTATTCGCGCTCCGAGACGTCGTTGACGACGCAGTAGCCGGCCACGAACGACAGCGCCTCTGCCTCGCTGACGTAGCGTGCCTTGGTGCCGATGACGATGCCGAGCTCGACCTCCCAGTCGCCCTTGACGGCGTCCTTCGGCAGCACCACCGCGTCGTTCGGCCCGACCCGCGCGCTGATTGGCTTCATGAAGATGATCGGCTCTTTCGGGATCGCCATCCCGGCCTCGGCCGCGTGGTCTGCGTAGTTCAGGCCGATGCAGATGAATTTCTCGCAGCCGCTCCACGGCGGCGCGATGCGCCCCGGTGCTTCGACCAGCGGCAGGCTCATCGGGTCGAGGCTGCGCAGACGCTTCAGGCTGTGCTGCGACAGTGCCGCCGCCGTGATGTCGGGCAACTCGCCCGAGAGGTCGCGCCAGAGACCTTGCGCGTCGACCAGGGCCGGCTGTTCGGCGCCTTTTGCGCCGTGACGTACGAGCTTCATCGTGTGGGTTTCCTTGGGTGTGATGTCAATTCGACCAGCCGCCGTCGATGACGTGCGTGGTGCCGGTGGTGAAGGCGGAGTCGTCCGAAGCGAGGTAGAGCGCGAGCGCCGCGATCTCGGCGGTGAGACCGAGACGGCCGATCGGCTGGCGTGCCACGAATGCGGCCTCGACCTGTTTGAGGCTCTGGCCGCTCGCGGCCGCCTGCGCCGCGATCCGCTCGCGCAGCGAGGGCGACTCGACGGTGCCCGGGCAAATCGCATTGCAGCGGATGCCGCTCGCCACGAAGTCGGCGGCGACGCTCTTGGTCAGCCCGATCACGGCCGCCTTGGTGGTGCCGTAGACGAAGCGGTTCGGCGCGCCCTTGATGCTGCTCGCCACCGAAGCCATGTTGATGATGGAGCCGCCCCCGCGCTCGAGCATGCCCGGCAGCGTGGCGCGGATCAGCAGGTACATCGAGCGCACGTTCAGGTTGAACGAGAAGTCCCAGGCCGCGGCGTCGCAGTCCAGCACCGTGCCCGCGTGCACGTAACCGGCGCCGTTGAAGAGCACGTCGAGCGGCCCGGCCGTGCGCGCCAGCGCGGCGACCGCGTCGGCATCGGTCACATCCAGACGCATCGCCTGGATGCCGGCGACGCCCTCGAGCTCAGCCAGCGACGTGGCGTTGATGTCGGCGGCGATCACGCGGGCGCCTTCGCGGGCATAGAGCTCGGCGGTCGCCCGACCGATGCCCTGCCCGGCCGCCGTCACGAGCGCGGTCTTGCCTGAAAGACGTAGGGACATGAAAAAAATCCTCCAGACCGAAGTATGGAGGATCGTGTCGCGGCCGCAGCAGCGGGTCGTCAGCGCGCCGCCTTGTCGCCCCACAGCTCGGCCAGGCGGGCGTCGCGCCCGCAACTCGTCCGGTAGTACTTGTAGCGCAGCGGATTCTTCTTGTAGTAGTCCTGGTGATAGTCCTCGGCCGCGTAAAACGGGCCGGCCATCACCACCTCGGTGACGACAGGCTCCTTGAACGGTTTGGCCTTCTCGAGCGCCGCCTTCGAGGTCTGGGCCACCTTCAACTGGGCCGCGTCGGCGGCGAAGATTGCCGTGCGGTACGGCGAGCCCGCGTCGCAGAACTGCCGGTCCTTGGTCGTCGGGTCGATCGTGCGCCAGAAATGCTCGACCAATTTCTCATAGCTCACCTTGCGCGGATCGAAGACGATCTCGACCGCCTCGGCATGCCCGGTGTGCTTGGCCGAGACCTGCTCGTACGTCGGATTGGCGACGCTGCCGCCGATGTAGCCCGAGGTGGTCGAGACCACGCCGTCGACCTTGTCGAAGTCCGACTCGACGCACCAAAAGCAGCCGCCCGCAAAGATGGCCCGGGCCATCCCGGCCGGAACGGTCGGGGCTGCCGGCGCCGTGGCGGTCTGCGCCGCGGCGAAGATCGACCAGCCCGCCACCAGCGCCAGCAAGCTCCCGATCAGGCCCTTGACGATGGCGACCTTCATGCGGCCGCCGGCACGAACTTGAGCGCCACCCCGTTGTTGCAGTAGCGCTTGCCGGTCGGCGCCGGGCCGTCGTCGAAGATGTGGCCCTGGTGCCCGCCGCAGCGGGCGCAGTGGTACTCGGTGCGCGGCAGGATCAGCTTGAAGTCGCGCGACGTGCCGACGGCGTCTGGCAGCGAGGTCGTGAAACTCGGCCAGCCCGTCCCGCTGTCGAATTTCATCGCCGAAGTGAACAGGGCGAGCTCGCAGCCAGCGCACTGAAACACGCCCTGGCGCTTCTCGCGGTCCAGCGGGCTGCTGCCGGCCGGCTCGGTGCCCTCATGGCGCAGCACCCGGTACTGCGCCGGCGTCAGCTTGGCCTTCCACTGCTCGTCGGTGAGCGTCACCGGCGTGATTTTCGAGCCGGTTGCCTGCGGCTGCGCCGCCACATGCCGGCCAAGCGCCGTGGCGCCGATGCCCAGGCTGGAAAGCCAGGTGAAGAGTTGTCGACGGGTCATGGGGTAATGCTCCTGATGAAGACCTGAGACGGTCTGTCGCGCGAATCGTTCCAATCTTTCAATTTTGGCAGCAGGCACGGGCAATTGATTGATTCAACCGATGGCACGGGTGTTCCCGATGTCTAGACTCGCAGCGGCCGGATCTCCGGCGCACCCATCTCACGGAGGCAAGCATGGACAAGAGTCAACTGGTGGCAGCAGCGATCACGGTGGCGTTAGCCGGCTGTGCAACACCGCAAGGGGGCCCACCTCGCAGTCTGGAATCAACCGATGGCGATCTGCGCTTGCTGACGCATCCGCTGAAGTGCGAGGTCAGCGTTTATGTCGATGAAGAGAGATACATCGTGATCGATCACGAACCTGTCCACGTCAGGGATTGCCCGACGGCTAAAACGGTGGTGTGGAAGGTCAATGGAGCCTACAAATTTGCGTTCGACGGCATACGGGTGAAGCCTGGCGGTCCACTTCATCCCCCGCTGTGCCAGTTCGATGGACCCAGTCAGAAGCAATACAAGTGCGAGTTTTCGACCGGCAGCCCTCCCGGCGACTACCGGTACACGATCAAGCTGAACAGTAACGCCGGAACATGGTCGGGCAGCCTTGATCCGATGATGATCAACTACTGATCAACCACTTCCGGGCCGCGGCCATCGCCAGGGCATAGGACGGGGCGGGTGCGGCGGTACCGGCAGCGCCGCCCGATTCCGCGGACGCCCGCAGCACGGACCGCGCAGCAAGCGGCGCGAGCAGCATCTCATCGGCCGGGTCCAGTTGGAGGCCCATCGCCTGCATCTGAGTTCGCGCCGCTGTCGCGAACCCGATCGATTGCTGCCACTCCTCGCGCAGCGCTGCAACTCCGGCCGCGACGGCCAAGCCATTCGCCCCAGTCAGCATCGAACCGATGGATTCGGCGATCTCGAGTGCTTCGATCAGCCTCACCGCAGCCCGTGCCGCATCGATTCGACCGACCGCCACCAACGCCAGATTAAGCAGTGCCACCGCTGTGTTTTCAAGGTCACCCAGCTCTCGCGTGAGGAGCAAAGCCTGTTCGTACAAACTCTGGGCTCGGTCGAGCGTGCCTTCGACTCGGTGGAGCTGGGCCAGCGCGTTGAGCGCCGCGGCAAGTTCGCGCCGGTCGCCGCGCTGCTGCGCGAGCGTCAGGGCATGGTCGAGGTAGCGGTGCGCCGAACCGTGCTCGCCTTGTGCGACGCATGTCATGCCGAGTGTTTGTAGCACCGATGCGGCTCGTCCGGTATCGCCGAGCTCTTCGGCGATCGCAAGCGCTTCTTCGAGGTGGATCTTCGCTGATGCGAAACGGCCGGTCATGAACCCCGCCTGACCGGCGGTCTGCAGCGCACGGCAGCGATGGATGGTGCGCCGTTCTGCGCCGGGTCGAGCGAGCGCGTCCTGGACGCCCTGCAGCAAGGGCCCGAGCAGGCCACGATTGAAGAGATAGAGCTTCAGGGCGAACATCATCCGCAGTCCGAGCTCTGCGCCCAGCGGCGATGGGTCGCACCAAGCGTGCGCAATCAAGAAGTTCTCGCGCTCCGGATCGAGCCGCTCGATCCAGCGGCCCTGATCGGAGCCGGTCAATCCGGCACCCGCGGTCTCGGCGAACTCAATGAAAAATTGCAGGTGCCGATCCTTCGCCGCCCCGGCCTCGCCGCTCTCCTCGAGCCGCTCCTGCGCGTACTGCCGCACCGTCTGCAGCAGCCGATAGCGCGCGCCGTCGACGTCGGCCTCGACCATCGAGCGGTCGACCAGACAGCCGAGCACATCGGCCACATCCTGCCGTTCGAGCGCCGCATCGGTGCACACCGCTTCGCAGGCTTCCAGCGTCCAGCCGCCCGCGAAGACCGCCAGGCGTCGCAGCAGCAGGCGCTCGCGCTCGGTCAGGAGGTCGTGACTCCAGTCGATCAGCGCACGCAGCGTCTGCTGGCGCGGCAGCGCGGCGCGGTCGCCGTGCGTCAGCAGATGGAAGCGGTCGTTCAGGCGCGCCGCAATGTGTTCGACCGACAAGGCGCGCACCCGCGCCGCGGCCAGTTCGATCGCGAGCGGGATGCCGTCCAGGCGCCGGCAGATCGACAGCATGGCAGGCCAGTTCTGCGCCGTCGGTGCGAAACCGGGCCGGGCCGCGCCGGCCCGGTCGACGAAGAGTTGGACCGCTTCGGGCAGCGGCGCGCCCGCCGGTAAAGCGCTGTTCGCATCGGGCAGCGCCAACGCCGGCACCGGGTAGCTCGCCTCGCCGGCGAGCCGCAGCGCTTCGCGGCTGCTCGCCAGCACGACCAGTTGCGGTGCCGTTTCGAGCAGGCTGCGCGTCAGTTCGGCGCAGGCCTGCAGCAGGTGCTCGCAATTGTCCAGAACGATCAGCAGCCGGCGAGGCCGCAATTCGCTG
Organism: Burkholderiaceae bacterium; assembly: GCA_039925165.1. Classification (GTDB taxonomy): domain Bacteria; phylum Pseudomonadota; class Gammaproteobacteria; order Burkholderiales; family Burkholderiaceae_C; genus JBDSEG01. The sequence goes on along the minus strand of JBDSZM010000376.1, from coordinate 5,420 downwards.
GCCAAGGTCTGCATCACCGAGGCGCTCGCGTCCGGCTTGATGCCGAGCGTGGATGCGACCACCTGCGCGACGAGCCGCGCATCGGCCAGCGCGGCAAGTTCGACCAGCCACACGCCGTCGGTAAAACGGCCGGCGGCCTGCCGAGCCGCCTGCACGGCGAGCCGGGTCTTGCCGATGCCGCCGGGGCCCACCAGGGTGACGAGCCGATGCGACTGCAGCAGGCGCTCGAGCGCCACCAGATCGCCGGCCCGGCCGACAAAGGACGACAGCGGCTGCGGCAGATGGCTGGCCGCCGCCGCGGCAGCGAACGCCGTCGCTGCCGGCGCGCTCGTATCGGACCGTTCACGCACGTGATACGTCGGGACCGCCTGCGCGATGTTCTTGAAACGCAGCTCGCCCGCCGAATCGAAGCGCAGCGCGAGCTTGCCGGCGACCTGCTCGCGGATCGCGCCCGAGACGCACACGCCGCCGGGCTCGCCGGCGCCTTGCACGCGCGCGGCGATATTGACCCCGTCGCCATACAGCGCGCCGTCGCTCTCGATCACGTCGCCCAGGTTCAGGCCGATGCGCAGCAGCATGCGGCGCGATTCGGGCAGCTCGGCGTTGTGGGTCGCCTGCGCGCGTTGCACCTCGCACGCGCAGCGCAGCGCTTCGACCGCGCTCGCGAACTCGGCCAGCACCGCGTCGCCGGTCGCATCGACGACCCGACCGGCGTGCGCTTCGACCAGCGCCCTGACGCGCGCGCGCATCCCCAGCACGGCGTCGAAGGTCGCTCGTTCGTCTTCGCCCATCAGGCGCGAATAGCCGGCGACATCGGCGCTCAGGATGGCAGCGAGCTTGCGGGTGGGGGACACGTCCAAAGGCCGGTGGTGGTCGCCCGGCATTCTGAACGCGGCCGTGCACAAACGTCGATGTGCACGCGCCGGCCAGCCCGCACTTTTGCGACACTCGCGCCGCCACCGGTTGCGAAAGGACTCGCCATGCCCGACCTCGGCCCCGATCCCGTGCCCACCGCCCTGCCCTCCCTGCCCGAACTGCAGCGGCTCATCGGCCCGCTCTTTCCGGGGTGGATGGGCGTGCGTCTGGTCGAAGCCGGCCCGACCCGCATCGTCGCCACCCTGCACGTGCGCCCGGACCTGTGCACCGCCGGCGGCATCCTCCACGGCGGGGCCGTGATGGCGTTCGCGGACACGTTGGGGGCGATCGGTGCCTACCTCCACCTGCCCGCCGGCAAGCGCACGACGACGATCGAGTCGAGCACCAAGTTCATCGGCTCCGCAGCGGTCGGCAGCGAGGTGACCGGCGTCACGACCGCATTCCACACCGGACGCACGTCGTCGGTGTGGCAGACCCAGATCCACTCCGACCGGCAACGCCTTTGCGCGGTGGTGACCCAGACCCAGCTGGTGCTCGACGCCTGAGCCGCGCGCCGGACGGCGGCCACGCGTCCGGTGCGCCTAACCGATCAACGTCTCATACAACGCCATGTAGCGCTGCGCCGAGGCCGTCCACGAGTGGTCTTGCGCCATCGCGCGTCGCACCAGCGCCTGCCAGATCGCGGGCTGGCGGTACGCCGCGAGCGCGCGCCGCCATGCGGCCGACAACGCGGCCGGCGTGGCGGCGTCGAAGACGAAGCCGGTGGCGGTGCCAGCGGACAACCCGGTCGGATCGGCGTCGCCGACCGAGTCGGCGAGACCCCCGACCCGGCGCACCAGGGGCAACGTGCCGTACCGCAGCCCGTACAACTGGGTCAGGCCGCAGGGCTCGAAGCGCGAAGGCACCAGGATCGCGTCGGCGCCGGCGATCACGCGGTGCGCGAGTCCCTCGTCGTAGCCGATTCGCACCGCGATCCGGCCCGGCCGTGCGGCGGCGGCGGCGCGCATCGCGGCTTCGAACGCCGTGTCGCCGCTGCCCAGCAGCGCCAGCTGTGCCCCGGCGGCCATCGCTTCCGGCAGCGCGGCCAACACGAGGTCGAGGCCCTTCTGCGACGTGAGGCGGCTCACCATACCGAACAGCGGCGCCTGCGGGTCGACGTCGAGGCCGAAAGCAGCCTGCAGATCGGCCTTGCAGTGCACCTTGCCGGCCATGTCCCGAGCGTCGTAGGGAGCCGCCAGGGCGGTGTCGTGGCGCGGGTTCCAGACGCCGATGTCGATGCCGTTCAGGATCCCGCTCACTTCGCGGGCACGGCCGCGGATCACGCCGTCGAGGCCGAAACCGAACTCGGGCGTCGCGATCTCGGCCGCGTGGGTCGGGCTCACGGTGGTGATACGGTCGGCGAATTTGAGCCCCGCCTTCATGAACGACAACTGGTGATGGAATTCGAGCCCGGTCGCCGCCATGAAACGCGACGGCAACCCGAGCAAGGCGAAATCGCCCGGCGCGAAGACGCCCTGGAAAGCGAGGTTGTGGACCGTGTAGACGCTCGCCGCGCGCGTCGGCGGGTGGGCGGCCATGTAGACGCAAGCCATCGCCGCGTGCCAGTCGTGGGCGTGCAGCAGCGCCGGCATCCAGTCGGGGTCGAGTTCACCCGCCGCCAGGTGCGCAGCGACCCAGCCCAGCAATCCGAAGCGCTGCAGGTTGTCGTCCCACGCCTGGCCGTCGCTCGCCTGGTAGGGGCTGCCCTCGCGGCGATAGAGGTAGGGCGCGTCGACCACGTAGACGGGCAGGTGGCTGTACGGCAGCTGGCCCAGACGCAAGGTGATCCGCGCCGCGCCGAAGGCCGGACCGAGGTCGATCACGCGCTTTTGGTGCAGCACCGCATCGGCGATTGCCGGCAGCCCGGGCAGGAGCAGCCGGACGTCCGCGCCCTGCGCCTGTAGGGCCTGCGGCAAGGCGCCCATCACGTCGGCCAGACCGCCGGTCTTGACCAGCGGGAAGATTTCGGCCCCGACGTGCAGCACCTTCATGCGGTCATGCGCAACCGGGCGAGCATCTCGCGCGTGACGAGAGTGATGCCGTTTTCAGAGCGATGGAAGCGCGTCGCGTCGAGCGCGGCGTCCTCGCCGATCACGAGTCCGTCGGCGATCTCGCAGTCGCGGTCGACCACCACCCGAGTCAGGCGCGCGCCGCGCCCCACCTGCACGCCGGGCAGCAGCACCGACCACTCGACGTTCGAGTGCGAATGCACCCGCACGCTCGAGAACAGCACGCTGCGAAAGACCCGGCCCGAGACGATGCAGCCGCCCGAGACCAGCGATTCGATTGCCATGCCGCGCCGGTCCTCCTGGTTGTGCACGAACTTGGCCGGCGGCAGCTGCGCCTGGTAGGTCCAGATCGGCCAGCGCGTGTCGTACAGGTTCAGCTGCGGATCGGTCGCGGTCAGGTCGATGTTGGCGTCCCAATAGGCATCGATGGTGCCGACGTCGCGCCAGTACGGCGCCTGGTTCATGCGCGCACCGACGCAGCTCAACTCGAACGGGTGCGCCGCCGCCTTGCCGGCGCGCACCGCGCTCGGAATGATGTCCTTGCCGAAATCGTGGGTCGAGTTGACGTCTGCCATGTCGCGCTCGAGCTCGTGAAAGAGCCAGCGCGCGTTGAAGACATAGATGCCCATGCTTGCCAGCGCCATGTCGGGGTGTCCCGGCATCGCCGGCGGATCGGCCGGCTTCTCGACAAAATCGAGGATGCGGTGCTTAGCATCGACCGCCATCACGCCAAAGCCGCTGGCCTCGGCGCGCGGCACCGCGATGCATCCGACGGTGCACTCGCGCCCCTTGGCCACGTGATCGGCCAGCATCAGCGCGTAGTTCATCTTGTAGATGTGGTCGCCGGCCAGCACCACGATGTAGTCGGCGCGGTAGCTGGCGATGATGTCCTGGTTCTGGTACACGGCGTCGGCCGTGCCGCGGTACCAGCTCTCGTCGTCGGTGCGCTGCTGCGCCGGCAGCAGGTCGACGAACTCGTTCATCTGCGGGTTCAGGAACGCCCAGCCGTGCTGCAGGTGGCGCAGCAGGCTGTGCGATTTGTACTGGGTGATGACGCCGATTCGGCGCAGCCCCGAGTTGAGGCAGTTCGACAGCGCAAAATCGATGATCCGGAACTTGCCGCCGAAGTAGACGCCCGGCTTGGCGCGCCGGTCGGTCAGGTTCTTGAGGCGGCTGCCCCGCCCGCCGGCCAAAACCAGCGCGACGGCACGTTTGGGCAGGTCCAGGCTGAGCGCGAGATCGCTGGGGGTCATGGCGTGTCTCCGGAATCCTTCTTGCTTCGGTCAAAGCGTAACCCATCAAAAGGAAAACCATTGAAGAAGAGCGCCGCAAGGCCCGCCCCTGACGTCGCTTCGGGCATCGAGGGCCATCTGCTGAAGACCGTGGGCGTTGCGCCGTCCCGCGCCACGCCCACCGATCTGATGCAGGCGACCGCGCTGGTCGCGCGCGAGACGCTGTCGCAGCGCTGGGTCCGCACCCAGACGGCGCAGCGCGATGCCAAGGCGCGCCGCGTCTGCTACCTGTCGATGGAATTCCTGATCGGGCGCACGCTGTCCAACGCGCTCGCAGCGCTCGAGCTGCGCGGCCCGGTCGCGCAGGCGCTCGCCGACCGCGCCGCAGCGCTCGAGGAGGTCGTCGAACAGGAGCCCGACGCCGCGCTCGGCAACGGCGGCCTGGGCCGGCTCGCCGCCTGCTTCCTCGATTCGATGGCCACCCTCGCGCTGCCGTCGTTCGGCTACGGCATCCGCTACGAGTACGGCATGTTCGCGCAGGACATCCAGGGCGGCGCCCAGGTCGAGACCCCCGATCCCTGGCTGGCCGACGGCACACCGTGGGAGTTCCCGCGCGCCGGCATCTCGTACCCGGTGCGCTTCGGCGGCCGGGTCGAGACCTCGGGCAGCGGCGAGGCCCAACGGGCGCACTGGCATCCCGCCGCCGAAGTGGCAGCGAAGGCCTACGACATGGTCGTGCCCGGCCACGGCACCGACCACGTCAGCACGCTGCGGCTGTGGAAGGCGGTCGCACCGGCGCATCTGGACCTGTCGGCCTTTAACAGCGGCGACTATGCGCACGCGGCGGCGGTGAAGAACCAGTACGAGAACATCTCGTGGGTCCTGTACCCCAACGACAGCACGCCGGCCGGGCGCGAGCTGCGACTGCGCCAGGAGTACTTTTTCACCACCGCGTCGCTGCAGGACATCGTCGCCCGCCACCTCGACGAGCACCCCGACCTGTCGAACCTCGCCGACCGGGTCGCGATCCACCTGAACGACACCCACCCGGCGATCGGCGTGGCCGAGCTGATGCGCCTGTTGTGCGACGAGCACGGCCTGGCCTGGGCCGATGCGTGGCTGACCTGCGGCCAGGTGTTCTCGTACACCAACCACACGCTGATGCCCGAGGCGCTCGAGACCTGGCCGGTCGGCCTGATGGAGCATGTGCTGCCGCGCCACATGCAGATCATCTACCGCATCAACCAGGAGCTGCTGGCGCACG
>JBDSZM010000375.1:0-2721 GCA_039925165.1 Burkholderiaceae bacterium | reverse complement strand
TCCGATCCGTTCACCAGCTACACCTCGGTCAACGACCGCGGCATGTCGGTGACCGGCAAGGTCAAGACGGTCGACGCGCGGGGCGCCGAGATCCAGCTGAATGAGGACGTGACAGGCTACCTGCGCGCTTCGGAGATCAGCCGTGACCGCGTCGAGGATGCGCGCAACATGCTGAAGGAAGGCGACGAAGTCAACGCCGTGATACTCAACGTCGACCGCAAGACGCGTTCGATCCAGTTGTCGATCAAGGCCAAGGACAGCGCCGACAACCAAGAAGCGATGACGCGCCTGGCGCAGACCAGCGAGCGCGAGAACGCCGGCACGACCAGCCTCGGGGCCCTGCTGCGTGCCAAGCTCGATACGCAGAAGGACAACGGCTGATCGGATGAACCGATCGACGTTCGACGCGAAGCGGGCCGGGCGCCGGGCAAGGGCCCCGCAGGGCCCTCTTCGTGGCCCGGCCAAGCCAGCCGCCCGAATCCCCTCGGGGGATCGGCCGACGTACGCGTCGACCAAGGGGCTCCATTGACGCGATCCGATTTGGTGATCCAGCTGGCCGAACGCTTCGGCCAGCTGACCCACCGCGACACCGAGTTCGCGGTCAAGACGATCCTCGATGCGATGTCCGACGCGCTCGCGCGCGGGCACCGGATCGAGATCCGCGGCTTCGGCAGCTTCTCGATCAGTCGCCGGCCGCCGCGCCTCGGGCGCAATCCGCGCTCGGGCGAACCGGTCGTGATTCCGGAAAAGCTGGTGCCGCACTTCAAGCCCGGCAAGGCGCTGCGCGAAGCGGTCGATGCGAACGCCCCGGCACACGTCGGCGCGAACCCCGCCGACGCGGCCGCGGACAGCGCCTTCGACGACTAACCGCATCGATCGTCCCTGAACCCCGCCACATAGAATCGGCGCGGGAGAGGCGATGCGTATCCTTGTCTGGCTGCTTCGGGCAGCCATCTTTTTCACTCTGTTCGCCTTTGCGCTGAACAACCAGCACGACGCCGGCATCCGCTGGTTCTTCGGCTACGAGTGGCGTGCGCCGATGGTCTTCATCGTGCTCGCGGCGTTCGCGCTGGGTTGCGTCTTCGGCGTCTTCGCGATGCTGCCGAGCTGGTGGCGCCAGCGCCGCGTCGCACGCCGGCAATTTGCCGAGCCCGAACTGGCCGAGACCTCGCCCGGCACTCCGGCGGTCCTCGCGTCCGAGCCCTCGCACCCGCCGCGCGATGGACTTTGACCTGCAGTGGCTGCTGCTCGGCCTGCCGATCGCCTTCGGCCTGGGCTGGCTCGCCTCGCGGCTGGACTTTCGCCAGTGGCGGCGCGAGCAGACCGATGCGCCGAAGGCTTATTTCAAGGGCCTGAACCTGCTGCTCAACGAGCAGCAGGACAAGGCCATCGACGCCTTCATCGAGGCCGTGCAGCGCGACCCCGACACGCTCGACCTGCACTTCGCACTCGGCAACCTGTTCCGCCGACGTGGCGAGTACGAGCGCGCGGTGCGCGTGCACCAGCATCTGCTCGGTCGCGCCGACCTGCCGCAGGGTGAGCGCGAACGGGCGCAGCACGCCCTGGCCCAGGACTACATGAAGGCCGGGCTCTTCGATCGCGCCGAGGAAGCCTTCGCCGCGCTCGAGGGCACACCTTTCGAAACCGAGGCACGGCTGGCGCTGCTGACCCTGCACGAGCGCTCGCGTGAATGGCGCGCCGCAGTCGACATCGCGCACAAGCTCGAGCGCAGCGGCACCGGCTCGTTCGCGTCGCGCATCGGGCATTACTGGTGCGAACTGGCGCTCGAGGCCGAGGCGCGCGATCCGAGCGGCCCCGAGGCCGAGGAAGCGCTGCGCCGCGCGCGCGAGGCTGCACCGCAGGCACCCCGGCCGCCGCTGCTGGCGGGCGAGCGCGCCGTGCGCCAGGCCGATCCGGCGTCGGCCCTGGCACATTGGGGCGGCTTGATGCTGACCCACCCGGCCAGCTTCGACCTGATCGCGTTCGACTACGTCGACGCAGCACGGCAAGCCGGCGATGTGGCAGGCGCGAACGAACGACTGCGCACCTTGTATCTGCGCAGCCCGACGCTCGGCGTGTTGCAGGCCATCAACCGGCTCGACCCCGATCCGGCGCGCGGCCACGGTCGGCTGCTGGCGCACCTGCAACGCGCGCCGACGCTGTCTGCGGCACAGGCGCTGCTCGACGGCGAGGCCGCGGCGCACAGCGCCGACCGCGCCGAGGCAACCGCCCTGCACGACGCGATCGCGCGCGCCGCGCAGCCACTGCGGCGCTACCGCTGCGCCGCTTGCGGCTTCGAGGCCCAGCACTATTTCTGGCAGTGTCCTGGCTGCCAGAGCTGGGACAGTTATCCGCCGCAGCGACTGGAAGACCTGTGACCGCGCCGGGCCCCGCCGCTCGCCCCCCGACGCGCAGCGTGCTGTGCATGAAATGGGGCACCAAGTACGGCCCCGACTATGTGAACCGGCTCTACGCGATGGTGCGTCGCCACCTGCCCGGCGACTTTCGCTTCGTCTGCCTGACCGACCGGTCCGAGGGCGTGCGCAGCGAGGTGCAGTGCCTGCCGATCCCCGACCTGGCGCTGCCCGACGGCATCCCGGAGCGCGGCTGGAAGAAGCTCACGACCTTCGCGGCCGACCTGTACGGCCTGACCGGCACCGCGCTCTTCCTCGACCTCGACGTGGTGATCGTCGACGACCTGGAGCCGTTCTTCACCCACCC
>JBDSZM010000374.1:0-2656 GCA_039925165.1 Burkholderiaceae bacterium | reverse complement strand
GCGAGCGGGTAGGGCACGTTGATCGCATGCAGGCGCTGGCGCGGCCAGCCGTTCGACTCGAAGCGCCAGAGCGTGGTGGTCCACAGCGCGGCGGTGTCGCCGTTGCCGTGGACGAAGACGATCGGCGGGTGTGCCTGCGGCGTGCTGGCGGTCGAGGTGGCGCATCCGGCCAGGACGAGGGCGGTGGCGGCCGCGCTGGCGGCGAGCAGGGTGCGGCGGTTCAGGGCGAAGGTCATGGGTCGGGTCCGTCAGGGTGGAGGAAAGGAGGTCGCCGCAGGCAGGCGCGGCAGCCCGGGCGTGTCGAGAGCCGTGGCCTGGCGCACCGCGCGCAGGACCGCCAACGCGGTCACTTCGGCCGCCAGGCTGCCGAGCAGCGTGAGCTGGCCCGGCTGTCCACTGGCGCCGGTGGCCAGGGCGAAGATCGTGTCGCCGTCGGCCTGGGTGTGGACCGGGTTGATGCTGCGCGCCAGGCCATCGTGCGCCATCTGCGCGAGCTTGCAGGCCTGCGCCTTGTCGAGCACCGCGTCGGTCGCGACCACGCCGATGGTGGTGGCCGCGCCGGGCTGGGGCGGCGCCGGCCATTCGCCGCGCAGCATCGCCGCGGCGGCGCCCAGCAGGCGCTTGCCGTCGGCGCTGCGTGCACCGGCCACGACCTGTCCGCTCGCCGGATCGATCACGTCGCCGACGGCGTTGACCGCGACCAGCGCAGCGACCGTGATACCGCCGACCCGCACCGAGGCGGTGCCGATGCCGCCGCGCATGGCGCGAACAAAGCCGAACAGCTTGCCGACGCTGGCTCCGGCGCCAGCGCCGACGTTGCCCTCGGGCACCGGGCCGTCGGTGGCCGCCTCGCAGGCCGCGTAACCCGCGTCTGCGTCCGGGCGGATCGAGCCATCGCCGACCATCAGGTCGAACAAAATGGCGGCGGGCACGATGGGGACCACGGCCGTGCCCACCCGCAGGCCGACCTGGCGGGCCTCGAGCCAGCGCATCACGCCGCCGGCGGCATCGAGGCCATAGGCGCTGCCGCCCGACAGCAGCAACGCGTGCACCGTCGCAACGGCGTTGAGCGGCGACAGCAGGTCGGTCTCGCGGGTGCCGGGCGCGGCACCGCGGACGTCGACGCCGCCGACGGCGCCGTCCAGCGCCAGCACCACGGTGCAGCCGGTCGGCCGGCGGGGATCGGTGTGATGGCCGACCTTGAGGCCGGCGACGTCGGTGAGCGCGCCCGGCCTCAGGCGAAGACCCCGGCGCTGTCCTGCATGGTCGCCGCCACCTCGCCGAGCTGGTGCAGCGTATCGCCGTAGGTCATCTCCATGACCGTCAGGCGCTTGAAATAGTGGCTCGCGCTGTATTCGTCGGTCATGGCGATGCCGCCGTGCAACTGGATGCACTGCTGGCCGACGAAGCGCATCGACTGGCCGAGCTGCAGCTTGGCCTGCGCCATCGCGCGCTTGCGAGCCGGCGCCGGCTCGTTCAGCTTGAGGCTGGCGAAATAGCTCATCGAGCGCGCCAGCTCGAGCTGCATCTTGACGTCGGCGATGCGGTGCCGCAGCGCCTGGAAGGTCGCGATCGTGACGCCGAACTGCTTGCGCGTATTCATGTACTCGACCGTGATGGCGAGCAGCTTCTCCATCGTCCCCACGGCCTCGGCGCACAGCGCGGCAATGCCGATGTCGATGCCGTGCTCGAGCGCGGCCAGGCCCTGCCCGGGCGGCGCGACGAGGGTGGCCGGGGCGTCGGCCAGTTGCAGGTCAGCGCCGCGCGCGCCGTCCTGCGTCGAGTAGCCGCGGGTCGTCACGCCACCGGCGCGCCGCTCGACCAGGAACACGCCGATCGCATCGGCGCCACCGCCCGCGTCGACGGTGGCCGGCACCAGGTAGGCGTCGGCGGCGTCGCCCGCCGGCACCACGGTCTTCTGGCCGCTCAGGCGCCAGTTCAGGCCGCTGCCGGTCGCGGTGGTGGCGACGCGGTCGAGCCGGTAGCGCGCGCCGCGCTCCTGCTGCGCCAGCACCACCAGCACCTCGCCGCTGGCGATCCGCGGCAGCCACTGCGCCTGCACCTCGGCACCGGCGTGCGCAGCCAGCATCCCGGGTGCGACCAGCGCGCCGTGCGCATACGGCTCGAGCAGCAGGCCGCGGCCCAGCTCCTCCATCACGACCATCGCATCGACCGCGCCGAAGCCCATGCCACCGTGGTCGGCCGGCACGGCGAGTCCGGTCAGTCCCAGATCCGCCAGCTCGCCCCAGACCGCACGGTCGAAGCCGCCCGCCTTGACGATCTTGCCTCGACGCTCGAAGGCGTAGCCCTTGTCCACCCAGCGCCGCACCGTGTCGCGCAGCATGTTCTGGTCGTCGTTGAAATCGAAGTCCATCGCAAATCCCTCGTCGAACAATCCTCGTCAATCTGACTGGAACCCCTTCCTCCTCGGGGGGGAAGGGGCAGGGGAAGGGAGCAATCCTGTCGGGCAAAGCCAGGGCCGCAGGCTCGGGCAGGGGAAAGGGAGCAATCCTATCGGGCAAAGCTCGGGCCGCAGGCTCGGACAAGGGAAGGGAGCGATCCTGTCGCGTCTGCGCAAGCGCAGAAAGGCGCTGGGCCTTCAGCCCAGCACCGTCTGCGCGACGATGTTGCGCTGAACCTCGTTCGAGCCGCCGTA
>JBDSZM010000373.1:0-10558 GCA_039925165.1 Burkholderiaceae bacterium | reverse complement strand
CCGCGTGCCGGCCGGGGCGTCGCGGCGCGGCTTCCTGCCCGACTCGGGCGAGTTCATCGGCTACCGGCGCCTGCGCGACTGGCTGCGCCTGCTCAGCTTCGAGGTCGAGGACGGGCGCTTCGGCTGCTATCGCCCGCCGGTCGCGACGCAACGCTGGCTGACGCGTTACGAGTGGACCGAGTCGGTCGGCGAACGCTGGTGGCCGGTCTTCGGCGCCGTCTATTTCGTGGTCGCCGTCAAGCGCGTGCGCGGCATGCGGCTGGTCGGCCTGGCGCGCGAACGCCGTACCGTGGCCCGCGCGGCGACGGCGGTGGTCGCCTCGCGCCAGGACGGGGGCGCGCAATGAGCGCGGCCGTCGCGTCGGTGCTGCCGCGCCCGCAGGTGATCGTCTATACCGACGGCGCCTGCAAGGGCAACCCGGGCCGCGGCGGCTGGGGCGCCTGGATGCGCACCGGCGAGCATGAGAAGGAACTGTTTGGTGGCGAAGCGCTGACCACCAACAACCGGATGGAACTGACGGCCGTGATCGAGGCGCTGGCCGCGCTGCGACGCACGTGCGACGTGACCGTCTATACCGACAGCCAGTACGTGCGCAAGGGCATCACCGAGTGGATCCACGGCTGGAAGCTGCGCGGTTGGAAGACCGCCGACAAGAAGCCGGTCAAGAACGCCGAGCTGTGGCAGCGGCTCGACGCGCTGCGCCAGTTGCACGAGGTGCACTGGCGCTGGGTCAAGGGCCACTCCGGCGACCCGGGCAACGAACGCGCCGATGCCCTTGCCAACCGCGGTTGCGCGGCCGTGGCGTGAGCGTCCTCACGGATCGGAGCCGGGGCGTCGTCCGCGGGTTCTCGTTACAGTGGCTCGCCTTCATACGAAGCGGAACATGAAAATTCTTTATCCCCTGGTGGCGGTGGTCGGCATCGCGGGCTCGCTCGCGGCCGCGTACTGGTACCAGAACCGGCCGGCTTCGGGCGTCGCGGGCGTCGACGCGGCGGCGGCACCGGACAGACGCGCGGCATCGGGCGCCGCCAGCGGTGCGCTGACGATCGAGGTCGCGCGGGTCGACGTCATGAAGCTGCAGGACGAGACGCAGGCGGTGGGCACGCTGCGTTCGCGCCAGGGCGTGACGCTGCGGCCCGAGGTCAGCGGGCGGGTCTCCAGGGTCGGTTTCGGCGACGGGCAGCGGGTCGCGCGCGGTCAGGTGCTGGTGCAGCTCGACGACACGCTCCAGCGGGCTCAGGTCCAGCAGGCACAGGCGCAGGCCAGCATCGCCCGCACCAACCTCGAGCGCAACCGCGAGCTGGTGGCGCAGAACTTCGTCAGCAAGAGCGCGGTCGACCAGACCGCCGCGGCGATGGAAGTGGCGCAGGCGCAGGTCGCGCTCGCGCAGGCGCAGCTGATGCGGATGCGCATCGTCGCGCCCTTCAGCGGCGTGGCCGGGATCGCCTCGGTCAGCGTGGGCGACTACGTCAAGGATGGCGCCGACCTGGTCAACATCGAGGACACCGGTTCGATGTTCGTCGACTTCCGGCTGCCCGAGCGGGTGCTCTCGCGCCTGAAACTCGGGCAGGGCGTCGACGTGTCGCTCGACGGCCTGCCGGGGCGCAGCTACACCGGCCGGGTCGAGGCCTTCGACGCCCAGCTTGATGCCAACGGCCGCTCGCTGCTGGTGCGGGCCAAGCTCGACAACCGCGAAGGTACGCTGCGGCCCGGCATGTTCGCGCGCGCCAGGCTCGTCTTCGAGGTGCGCGAGCAGGCGCTCGTCGTTCCGGAGGAAGCGCTGGTGCCGCAGGGTGGCAAGCAGTACCTGCTGAAGGTCGTCGACGAAGGCAACGAGAAGGTGACGCAGCGCATCGAGGCGCGCATCGGTCTGCGGGTGCCGGGCAAGGTCGAGATCCTTCAAGGTGTGGCGGCCGGCGACATCGTCGTCACCGCCGGACAAGCCCGCCTGATGCGTGGCGAGCGGCAGACGGTCAAGATCGTCGACATCGGCGTCGGCGCGGGCGGGCGGCGCGGCACGGCCGCCTCGGGCGCAGCATCCGGCGGCGCGGCAGGGGCATCGGGACCGGCAGTCGCCGCCGGCTCGTCCGTCGCGCTCTAGTCACATCACGCGCGAACCACTGCTCCGATTCCGAGGCTGACCGTCCATGAAGCTCTCCGAAATATCGATCCGCCGTCCGGTCCTTGCGACGGTCATGTCGCTGGTTCTGGTGCTGGTCGGTGCGGTCTCGTTCCAGCGCCTGCAGATACGCGAGTACCCGCGCATCGACGAGCCGGTCGTCAACGTTCGCACCCAGCTCACCGGCGCCTCGTCGGAGGTGATCGAGTCGCAGGTGACCAAGCCGCTCGAGGACTCGATTGCCGGCATCGAGGGGGTGGAGATCATCACCTCGATCTCGCGCTCGGAGCAGAGCCAGATCACGGTCCGCTTCAAGCTCACCAAGAGCCCGGAAGACGCCGCCGCCGACGTGCGTGATCGCGTCTCGCGGGTGCGCGGCAGGCTGCCCGACGCGATCGACGAGCCGATCATCGCCAAGGTCGAGGCCGACGCCACGCCGACCATCTATCTCGCGTTCAGCAGCGACGTGCTGTCGCCGCTCGAGATCACCGACCTCATCAACCGCATCGTCAAGCCGCGCCTGCAGACCGTGCCCGGCGTTGCCGATGTGCAGATCAACGGCGACCGCAAGTACTCGATGCGGGTCTGGGTCGATCCGGACAAGCTCGCCTCGTACCGGCTGACCGTGCAGGATGTGGAGGACGCGCTGCGCAAGCAGAACCTCGAGGTGCCGGCCGGGCGCATCGAGAGCCAGCAGCGCGAGTTCAGCGTCACCGCGCAGACCGACCTGACCACGCCGCGCCAGTTCGCCGAGATCGCGCTGCGCACCGTCAACGGCTATACGGTGCGCTTGCGCGACGTGGCGCGGATCGAGCAGGCGCCGGCCAGCGAGCGCTCGAGCGTGCGCCTGAACGGCGTGCCCGCGGTGTCGATGGGCGTGATCCGGCAGGCGACCGCCAACCCGCTGGAAGTGTCGGCCGGGGTCTACGAGATCCTGCCGAAGATCCAGCAGGACCTGCCGCCGAACGTGAAGGTGCAGCAGGCCAACGACAACTCGGTCTTCATCGACCGCTCGATCCAGTCGGTCTACCACACCATCGCCGAGGCGGTCGGCCTGGTCGCGCTGGTGGTGTTCGTTTTCCTGCGGACCTTGCGCGCGTCGATCATTCCGCTGGTCACCATCCCGGTCAGCCTGATCGGCGTGTTCGGGATCATGGCGGCCTCGGGTTTCACCATCAACACGCTGACGCTGCTGGCGCTGGTGCTCGCGATCGGCCTGGTGGTGGACGACGCGATCGTGATGCTCGAGAACATCTACCGCCACATCGAGGAAGGCATCCCGCCGTTCCAGGCGGCGTTGCGGGGGGCGCGCGAAGTCGGCTTCGCAATCGTCGCGATGACGCTGACGCTGGCCGCGGTCTACGCGCCGCTCGCCTTCGCACCGGGGCGCACCGGCCGACTCTTCACCGAGTTCGCGCTGACACTGGCCGGCGCCGTCATCGTCTCGGGCTTCACGGCGCTGACCCTCACGCCGATGATGTGCAGCAAGCTGCTGCGCCACAACCCGAGCCCGAACCGCTTCGACCGCGGGATGGAAAGCGTGCTGGTGTGGACCACCGCGCGCTACGAAGGCGCGCTGCGCTTCGTACTCGGGCAACGCTGGATCGTGCTGCTGGTGATGCTGGCGGCAGGGGCCGGCAGCTGGTTCCTGTTCACCACCACCAAGAGCGAACTCGCGCCGCTCGAGGACCGCGGCGTGATCCTGGCCACCGTCAATGCGCCCGACGGCTCGACGCTCGACTACACCCAGCGTTACATGCTGGCGATCGAGCGGATCGCGCTCACCTATCCGGAGTTCGACCGGGTCTTCATCGTCACCGGCAATCCGACCGTCTCGCAGGGGGTGTCGTTCATGCGCACCACCGACTGGTCCGATCGCAAGCGCAGCACGCAGCAACTGGCGCGCGACCTGCAGCCAAAGTTCGCCGGCCTGCCCGGCGTCTCGGCCTTCCCGATCACGCCGCCGTCGCTCGGCCAGGGCTTTCGCGAGCGCGCGATCAACTTCGTGATCGTCACCTCGGACTCCTACGACAACCTGTCCAAGGTGGCGCAGCAGATGCTCAGCGAGATAGCGAAGAACCCGAACATCGTCCAGCCGGACATCGACCTGCGCCTGAACAAGCCCGAACTCTTCATCAACGTCGACCGTGAACGGGCCGCCGATGCCGGGGTGGCGGTCGACCAGGTCGCGCGGGCGATCGAGTCGATGCTCGGCGGCCGTGCCGTCACCCGTTACAAGCGCGATGCCGAGCAGTACGACGTGATCGTGCAGACCCAGGCGACCGGTCGCACCACGCCGCAGGACATCGACAAGATCTTCGTGCGCGGACAGAAGAACGGCATCGAGGCGATGCTGCCGTTGTCGTCCCTGGTCAGCGTGCGCGAATCGGTCAGCCCGCGCGAGCTGAACCACTTCAACCAGCGCCGGTCGGTCTCGATCACCGCCAACCTCGCGCCAGGCTATTCGGTCGGCGAGGGCCTGGCGTTCATGGACGCGACCGCCGCCAAGGTGCTCAAGCCCGGCTATTCGACCGAGCTGAACGGCGCCTCGCGCGAGTTCCGCTCGTCGAGCGGCGCGCTCGGAATGGTGTTCGCGCTGGCGCTGCTGTTCATCTTCCTGGTGCTGTCGGCGCAGTTCGAGAGCTTCATCGATCCGTTCGTCATCATGCTCAGCGTGCCGCTGTCGATGGTCGGCGCGCTCGGCGCCCTGCAACTGTCCGGGGGCACGCTGAACGTCTATTCGCAGATCGGACTCATCACGCTGGTGGGCCTGATCACCAAGCACGGCATCCTGATCGTCGAGTTTTCGAACCAGCTGCGCCAGCAGGGCCGCGATACGCTGACGGCGGTGGTCGAGGCGGCCTCGCTGCGGCTGCGGCCGATCCTGATGACCACCGGCGCGATGGTGCTCGGGGCCTTGCCGCTCGCGCTGGCGTCGGGCGCCGGGGCCGAGAGCCGGCGTCAGATCGGCTGGGTCATCGTGGGCGGCATGTCGCTCGGCACGCTGCTCACGATCTTCGTCGTGCCGACCGTCTATTCGCTGTTCGCGCGCCGCTCGGTGCCGGGCGCGAACGAGGCGGCGGGCGAACCCGAGGTGGTGCCCGCGCACTGAGCGCGGCCGAAGGCAGCGCCACGGCGCCGCCCGGTCAGCCGAGCCGGGCGGCGACTTCGGCCAGCTTGCGTCGGCAGCGCACCAGATCGCCGAGACTGCGGTCGAGCAGGGCGACCAGCACCAGTTCGGCGTGCAGCGGAAGTGCATGGATGACGATCCGGCGCGTGCCGGCCGCGATCACCGATTCGTCCGGAGGCGCCGCGAAACCGAGCCCGCCGGCGGCGTTGCGCTGGGCCCGGAACACCTGCGCGCCGGCCTCGGCAACCCGCGTCATGTCGGGGCTCGGCCGCGGCCCCGGCGTTTCGCTGGCGAGCGCCAGCCCGGTCGTGACGTCGACCAACGCGCAGCCGAGCAGTCCGTCGAGGTCGAGCAGCGGGGCGAGAGCGGTTTGCGCGCGGGCCACGCTGGGCGTCGCCCGCACCGGGGCGACGTTCGGCTCGACCGGTGCCACCACGAACGGCTCGGTGTTGACGAAGTCCCTGCGGCCCGGGCGCAGCTCGTCCATCGGATCGAGGTCGAAGGCATCGACCAGGTCGGCGTCACCGGTCGGTCCGCCCTCGAGCGGGCGCTTGTCCTTGACGTGGTTCCACATCCCCAGCATCGCGTTCCAGACCGCGGAGGCGCTCGACAGCGATTCGCTCAGCAGATGCACGCGCAGCCGCGTCGGCCAGGCCACCGATCCGATCTTGCCGGCGATCCAGTTCGCGTTCGGCGGCAGGATGAACAACAGGTTGGGACAGCGCCAGGTCGGCAGCGCGGTCGCCTCGCGCAGTGATTCGAGCAGGGCGTCGATCGCATGCGGCTGGCGCGGGCCGACGATGACGGTGGTCATGTGGCTGCGCTCCATCAGCGCCACCGGGATCTCGGCGTTCTCGCGTCCCGGGGCCCGCACCTCGGCGTGGTAGACGTTCAGCGTCTCCTCGTTGCGCCGGGCGAGCGTGGTGCGCTCGATCAGGGCCAGCGTGCGCAGGCTCTCCTGCTCGCGCAGGTGCAGCCGCTCGATCGGCCGGCCGCCGGCATCGGACAGCGCCTTGATCACCGAGCTCGCCCACATGCCCACCGGATCGAGCAGCGTGATGACCCGGCTCGCGGTGTCGAGGTCGCCGCGGGTGGCGTCGAAGTGCTCGCGGATGGCATGCGCGGGCGAACCCGTGACGACCAGATCGTGCAGGTGGCGGTCGATCATCCGGCCCTGCTCGTCGACGACGGTATCGACGCTCTGCATGATGGGCACCGCGGCGAATGCGCGGTCGGCGCCACCGTCGTCGCCGGTGGCGGGCGCGGACGCGTTGCGGCCGGCGCCCAGGTCTCCGAACAGCGTACTCAGCATCTTGCAGATCCCCGATCGGATCAGCCGCCGCAAAGTGTGCGTGCGTCGCTGTCCGCGCTATCGAAACATGCTGCATGGCAAACCGGGTTTGTGCAAGATGTCCGCCTGCCCAGTGCTCAGAAAATGTGGCGTCGCGGCCTAAGATCGGGGTCCGGCCCGACATCTCCTTCCCATGACCCGACCCTCAATGGCCCGCGACGGTGCCCGTGGCGATGCCGCCGTCATCGGCCTGGTGGCCCTGGCGCACGGCATCAGCCACTTCAGCCAGTTGCTGCTGGCGCCGCTGTTCCCGTGGCTCAAGACCGAGTTCGCCGTCAGCTACGCCGAGCTGGGTGCGCTGATGACGATCTTCTTCGTCGTCTCGTGCGTGGTGCAGACGGCGTCCGGATTCCTGGTCGACCGCGTCGGACCCCGGCCGGTGCTGTTCGGCGGGCTGGCGCTGCTCGGCGTGTCGGCGCTCGGCTTCGCGGCCAGCACCAGCTACGCCATGCTGGCCGGGGTCTCGGTCCTGGCCGGCATCGGCAACGGCGTCTTCCATCCGGCCGACTACACGCTGCTCAACCGCAAGGTCCACGAGAGCCGGCTCGGCCATGCCTTCAGCAGCCACGGCATCAGCGGCAGCCTCGGCTGGGCGCTGGCGCCGGCGGTTCTGGTGCCGCTGACGCTGGCCTACTCGTGGCGGATCGCGCTGGTCGGGGCGGCGTTGCTCGCCTTTTCGGTGTTCGCCTTCCTGTGGCTGCAGCGCGACCGGCTCGCCCTCGACGCGGCCGCGACGGTGGTGGCGCCGGCGTCGGCGGCCCGGGCCGAAGGGTCGTTCGATTTCCTGCGCATTCCGTCGGTGTGGATGTGCTTCGGCTTCTTCCTTTTCTACGCCATCGCACTGAGCGGCGTTCAGACCTTCGCCGCCGAGGCGGCGCGGCTGCTGCACGCCGTGCCGCTGCCGCTGGTGGCGATGTGCCTGACGCTCTACATGGTGTCGAGCGCAGCCGGCATGTTCGCCGGCGGCTTCCTGGCCAAGGACCCCGATCGTTGCGAGCGCATCGTCGGCATCGGCTTTGGCGTCGCCGCATCGATCGCACTGGTGGTCGCCTACGCACAACTGCCGGCGGTGGCGGTTCCGGTGCTGTTTGGCGCGATGGGATTCGCCTCCGGCATGGTCGGCCCCTCGCGCGACCTGCTGGTCAAGCGCTCGTCGCCGCCGAATGCCACCGGCCGGGTCTACGGCGTCGTCTACTCCGGTCTCGACATCGGCCAGGGGTTCGCGCCGCTGGTGTTCGGCACCCTGATGGATCACCAGCGCCCGGCCGACGTCTGGCTCGGGATCGCACTGGCCCAGACAGTGCTCATCGTGAGCGCCTTCCGGGTTCGACGGGTACGAAGGACGGTATGGGCGAACGCATAAAAACTCCCGGCGCGCGGCGCCGTCCGGCCGGCCACGCGCTGGTCGAGGCGCTGATCGAACAGGGCGTGACGACCGCCTTCGGCGTGCCGGGCGAAAGCTACCTGGCAGTGCTGGACGGCCTGCACGAGCACCGCGACCGGATCCGCTTCATCGCTTGCCGCCAGGAGGGCGGCGCGGCCTTCATGGCCGAGGCGCAGGGCAAGCTCTCGGGTCGGCCGGGCATCTGTTTCGTGACGCGCGGGCCCGGCGCCACCAACGCGGCGATCGGCGTCCACACCGCGTTCCAGGACAGCACGCCGATGATCCTCTTCGTCGGCCAGGTGGCGAGCGACCAGCGCGACCGCGAGGCTTTCCAGGAACTCGACTACCGCCAGATGTTCGGTCCCGGCACCCTCGGCATGGCCAAGTGGGTGGGCGAGATCCACAGCGCCGACCGGGTGCCCGAATACATCGCGCGCGCCTTTCACACCGCGTTGCAGGGCCGCCCCGGCCCGGTCGTGCTGGTGCTGCCCGAGGACATGCTGACCACGCTGACCGATGCGCCCGTGCTGCCGCGGGTCGAGCCGGCGCAGGCCTGGCCGGCGCCGGGCGCGCTGCGCCAGCTGCGCGAGCGCCTGCTGGCGGCAAAGCGCCCCTTCGTCATCGTCGGCGGCAGTGGCTGGGACGCGGCGGCCTGCGAGGCGATGCAACGCTTCGCCGAAGGCTGGCAACTGCCGGTCGGCTGCGCGTTCCGCTTCCAGGACCTGTTCGACAACGATCATCCGAACTACGCCGGCGACGTCGGCATCGCGCCCGCGCCGGCACTCGCCAAGCGCATCGCCGAGGCCGACCTGATCCTCGCGGTCGGCCCGCGCCTGGGCGAGATGACGACCGGCGGCTATGCCTTGCTGCAGGCGCCGCGGCCGCGGCAGTCGCTGATTCACATCCATGCCGGCGCCGAGGAACTGGGCCGCGTCTACGCCGCCGACCTGATGCTGCAGGCGTCGATGGGTTGCGCTGCCAAGGCGCTCGAATCCCTGGACCCGCCGCAGTCGCTGCCCTGGGCCGAGGCCACCGCGCAGGCGCATGCCGACTACACCGCCAACCAGGTGCCGACCCCGGTCGAGCCGCTCGACATGGCAGAGGTGGTGAAGACGGTCCAGCGCCTCGTGCCCCGCGATGCCGTGCTGACCAACGGCGCCGGCAATTTCGCCGGCTGGCTGCATCGCTACTACCGCTACGGCGGCATGCAGCACGGCGGTCGCACGCAACTCGCGCCAACCTCGGGAGCGATGGGTTACGGCGTGCCGGCCGCCATCGCCGCCGCCTTGCTCTACCCCGACCGCACGGTCGTCAATATCGCCGGCGACGGCGACTTCCTGATGACCGGCCAGGAGCTGGCGACCGCCACCGGCTACGGCGCCGGGCGCCAGGACCGCGGCCACCGCGGCAAGCTGATCAGCATCGTGGTCGACAACGGCACCTACGGCACGATCCGCATGCACCAGGAGCGCGACTACCCGGGCCGGGTCAGCGGCAGCGATCTCTACAACCCCGATTTCGTGGCGCTCGCGCAGGCCTACGGTTGGCACGCCCAGCGGGTCGACACCACCGCGCAATTCGAGCCGGCGCTGCGCGCGGCGCTCGAGGCGGGCAAGCCGGCCTTGCTCCATCTGAAGCTCGATGCCGACGTCAGCACCAGCCGCGCCACTTTGACCGCGATCCGCGAGGCCGCGCGCGCCCGACTCGCCAAGAACGCCGACTGAAGCCGACGCCGGCGCATCGGCGCCGAACGCTTCATCGCTTCTTGCGGGCGTCGAACTTGCGCCAGTAGCCGAACTCGTCCTGGTGGATCTCGATGTCGAGGTCGGCAATGCGCATCTGCAGTCGCTCCTGCACGTCGGCCACCGCCTGGTTGTAGACCAGCGGCCCGATCTCTTCGAGGAAGTAGCCGAGCAATCCGCCCGCGGCGACGTTGCCGATCGGCTCGTCGAAGTGTTCGCGTGCGTAGCGTTCGATCGATTCGATCGCCTGCTGACGCGCCGCCTTGGGCAGTTCGATCGGCATGCTCGCTCCTGGGTCGGAGGTGCGCTCAGGCGCCGGGCCGCAGCACCTCGAGCGCGCGGTCCATGCCGCCGTCGAGGATCGACAGCATCGCCTGGTCGCGCACCGCCGGCTTGGGGTGGTAGGCGATGCTGAGGCCGGCCGCCGCCATCATCGGCAGGTCGTTCGCGCCGTCGCCGACCGCGATCGCCTGGCGCGGCGCGATGCCGAGCCGGGCGCAGGTGTCGAGCAGGGTCACGCGCTTGCACTCGCCGTCGCAGATGTCGCCCCAGGGCTGGTCGGTCATGCGCCCGGTGAGCGCGCCGGCCTCGATCTCCAGCACGTTGGCGCGCGCCTCGTCGAGCCCGAGCCGTGCCCGCACCCGGTCGGCGAAGAAGGTGAAGCCGCCCGACACCAGCAGCGTCGCCAGGCCCGCCGCCTGGCAAGCGCGCACGAAGGTCTCGACCCCGGGGTTCAGGTTCAGGCGTGCCTGCACCGCGTGCAGCGCCGACTCGGGCACGCCGCGCAGCAGCGCCACGCGCCGGCGCAAGCTGTCCTTGTAGTCGGCGATCG
>JBDSZM010000372.1:0-3288 GCA_039925165.1 Burkholderiaceae bacterium | reverse complement strand
CGCGCCTGAGCCCGCTCCACCGACCGCGTCCGCGCATGAAGCACGACTTCGTCTACCTCGCCTCGCAGAGCCCGCGCCGGTGCCAGTTGCTCGACCAGATCGGCGTGCGCCACGTGCTGCTGTTGCCCGATGCCGACGAGGACGCCGAGGCGCTCGAGGCGCACCGTCCGGGCGAACTGCCGACCGACTACGTGGTGCGGGTGACGCAGGCCAAGCTGGAGGCGGCGATGACACGGCTGCGGCGCAGCGGCCGCGCGCCCGCGCCAGTGCTGTGCGCCGACACCACCGTGGCGCTCGGCCGCCGGGTGCTCGGCAAGCCGTGCGATGCGGCCGATGCGACGGCGACACTCATGATGCTGGCGGGCCGCAGCCACCGCGTGATCACCGCGATGGCACTCGCGTCGGGGCGCCGCCGCTGGGCCGCGGCGAGCTTTTCAACGGTGCGCTTCGCACCGATCGCGCCGGCCGAGATCGCGCGCTATGTGGCCGGCGGCGAGCCGTTCGGCAAGGCCGGCGCCTATGCGATCCAGAGCGCCGCCGCGGCCTGGATCGAACGGATCGACGGAAGCTACTCCGGTATCATGGGTTTGCCCCTGTTTGAAACCGCACGGCTGTTGCGCGAGGCAGGCGTCGTCCCCTACTGAAGCCCAGCGGCGCCTGCCCCTGATGGCCCTTTGCAACGCCGGCCATGCAAGACATCCTCATCAATTGGGCGCCCCAGGAGACCCGGGTGGCGATCGTCGAAGCCGGCGCGGTCCAGGAACTCCACATCGAACGTACGCTCGAGCGCGGTCTGGTCGGCAATATCTACGCCGGCCGGGTGGTGCGGGTGCTGCCGGGGATGCAGTCGGCCTTCATCGACATCGGCCTCGAGCGCGCCGCCTTCCTGCATGTCGCCGACGTGCACGTCGCCGGCCAGCCGCATGCCGGCGCACCGCGCGCCGACAACGGCCCGAGCGCCGGCCCCGCGACACCGATCGAGCGGCTCGTGTTCGAGGGTCAGACCCTGACGGTGCAGGTCATCAAGGACCCGATCGGCAGCAAGGGCGCGCGGCTGTCGAGCCAGATCAGCATCGCCGGGCGGCTGCTCGTTTTTCTGCCGCAGGATGATCACATCGGAATCTCGCAGCGCATCGGCTCGCAGGAATTGCGCGAGCAGTTGCGCAGCCGCATGCAGGCGCTGGTGCAGGCGCCGGATGGCAGCACGCCGGGCGGCGGCTTCATCCTGCGCACCAATGCCGAGGACGCGAGCGACGCCGAGCTGTGCGACGACATCGCCTACCTGCGCAAGGCCTGGGCGGCGGTGCGCGAGCGCGCCTTCAAGTCGCCGCCCGGCACGCTGCTGCACCAGGACCTGAGCCTGGTGCAGCGGGTGCTGCGCGACCTTGTCGACGAATCGACGACCTCGATCCGCATCGATTCGGCGCAGCAGTTCGAGACCCTGCGCGAGTTCGGCCGCGCCTTTACGCCCACCTCGGTCGGCAAGCTCGTGCATTACGAGGGCGAGCGTCCGATCTTCGATCTGTACAACATCGACGAGGAAGTGGCGCGCGCGCTGCAGCGCCGGGTCGATCTCAAGTCGGGTGGCTACCTCATCGTCGACCAGACCGAGGCGCTGACCACGGTCGATGTCAATACCGGCGGCTTCGTCGGCGCGCGCAACTTCGACGACACGGTCTTCAAGACCAACCTCGAGGCGGCGCAGGCGATGGCGCGGCAGCTGCGACTGCGCAACCTCGGCGGCATCATCATCATCGACTTCATCGACATGGTGCGCGAGGAGCACCAGGCTGCGGTGCTGGCCGAACTGCGCAAGCAGCTCGCGCGCGACCGCACCAAGATGACCGTCAGCGGCTTCACCCAGCTCGGCTTGGTCGAGATGACGCGCAAGCGCACCCGCGAGTCGCTCTCCCACATGCTGTGCGAACCCTGCCCGGTGTGCCAGGGCAAGGGCCAGGTCAAGACCGCGCGCAGCGTCTGCTACGAGATCCTGCGCGAGATCCTGCGCGAGTCGCGCCAGTTCACGCCCAAGGAATTCCGCGTCATCGCCTCGGCCACGGTGGTCGAGATGCTGCTCGACGAAGAGAGTACGCACCTGGCCGCGCTGTCCGACTTCATCGGCAAGCCGATCTCGCTGCGCGCCGAGCCGCTGGGCTCGCCCGAGCAATACGACATCGTGTTGATGTGACGGCGTAACCGGCCCGGGAGAGCTGGTAATATTCGGCTGTATCGGTGTAATACGCGGAGGTGGTTCAATGCAGGTCGTCACGCTCAAATTGCCGGACAGCCTGAATGCTGCATTGATGGAGGTCAGCCGCAAGCGCGGCCTTTCCAAGTCTGCCGTGCTGCGCGAGGCACTGGAGCAGTCGCTCCTGGCCCAGGGTGTCGTGGCCGGCGCCGCGGAGCGCTGGGTGGCGCAGTGGCAGGGTCGCCTGAAGCTTCCCGAGGTGGGTACCGTAGAAGCCGCCGACCCGAGGTTGGCGCATCTGCTCGCCAGGCATCTGCGTTGAACCGCGGCGCTTCGGCTGGTAGAAGCGCCGGCTCCCGGGTGGGTGCATGCGTCTGCTGATCGATATCAACGTGCTGCTCGACGTGGCCGTGCAGCGCCCGGGCGCGCCGGCATCGGGCCGCCTCCTGGCGCTGTGTGGCCGTCAGCACGAGGCATGGCTGGCTTGGCATTCGGTCGCCACGCTGGCGTACCTGATCGATCGCCAACGCTCGGACGTCGCGAGCCGCGATTTCATCCGCGGCCTTTTAGGCTGGACTGACGTGGCGAGGACCGGCCGGTCGGATGCGCTGGCGGCGCTCGATTTGCCCCTTGGCGACTTCGAGGATGCGCTCCAGGTAGCTGCGGCATTGTCTTGCGGTGCCGAACTGATCGTCACACGCAACGAACGCGACTTCAAGGGCTCGCCGGTGCCCGCGCTGAACCCCGAAGCGTTTTTGCGCCGCTACGCATGACGCCATGAAAGGAATCGACTCGTGAACACATCCGTCGACCTTGTCTCCGACACCCCCCAACACCGCTTCGACGCCCGCATCGAAGCCGGCGAGTTCATCGAGGCCAAGGACTGGATGCCCGACAGCTATCGCAAGACGCTCTTGCGGCAGATCAGCCAGCATGCGCATTCCGAGATCGTCGGCATGCTGCCCGAGGGCCAGTGGATCGGGAGGGCGCCGAGTCTCAAGCGCAAGACCATCCTGCTCGCCAAGGTGCAGGACGAAGCGGGCCATGGTCTGTACCTCTACGCCGCGGCCGAGACGCTCGGAACCTCGCGCGACGCGATG
>JBDSZM010000371.1:0-3611 GCA_039925165.1 Burkholderiaceae bacterium | reverse complement strand
GGTGCAAGGCCCCAAAGGGCGCACTGGAGGAAGGTCCGGACTGCACAGGGCAGCGCAGCAGTTAACCACTGTCCACCGCGAGGTGAGGATCAGAGCAACAGAGACGAGTCGGGCCGGTGCGCGTGCGCAAGTGCGCGCACCGGTCCGGGTGAAACGGGCAATCTCTGCGCGCAGCAATACCAAATAGGCCGGCGTTGATGTGGCTCCGCGGAGCCGGCGGGTAGGTAGCACCGAGCCGTGCAGCGATGCACGGCCCAGAGGAATGGCGGCCACGGCGCGGGCTTCGCAAGAAGGTCGCGCCGCACAGAATCCGGCCTATCGGCTTGCTTCACACTAATTCGCGGCCGGGGTCGTGGCAGGCACCGTCCCCTACACTCGCCGACCCCATGAATCCCGACGCACACACCCTCTGGCGTGCCCCGCGCTGGGCTCTCGCCGCGCTGCTCGCCTGCCTGGGCATGCTCGGCCCGTTCTCGATCGACACCTATCTGCCGGCCTTCACCGGCATCGCGCAGTCGATCGGCGCCACCCCGGTCGAGATGCAGCAGACGCTGTCGGCCTACCTGTTCGGTTTCGCGCTCATGAACCTGTTCCACGGCGCGTTGTCGGACAGCTTCGGCCGGCGTCCGGTGGTGCTGTGGGGGATCGCGCTCTTCACCGTCGCCTCGGCCGGCTGCGCGCTGTCGGGCACGATCGGGCAGCTCGTCTTCTGGCGCGCGGTGCAGGGCATGTCGGCGGGCGCGGGCATCGTCGTCTCGCGGGCCGTCATCCGAGACATGTTCCCGCCCGCCGATGCGCAGCGCGTGATGTCGCAGGTGACGATCTATTTCGGCGTCGCACCGGCGGTCGCGCCGATGGTCGGCGGCTTCCTGTTCGTGCACGCCGACTGGCACTCGATCTTCTGGTTCCTGACCGGCGTCGGCGTGCTGCTGTGGGTGGCGAACTACCGGCTGCTGCCCGAGACCCTGCACGACACGTTCAAGCAGCCCTTCAACGTGCGCAACCTGATGCGTGGCTACTGGGCGCTCGGCTCGAATCCACGCTTCACGATGTTGGCGCTGGCCAGCGGCATCCCGTTCAACGGCATGTTTCTCTACGTGCTGTCGGCGCCGGTGTTCCTGGGCGACCTGCTGGGCTTGCGGCCGGGCCAGTTCTTCTGGTTCTTCACCCTCACCATCGCCGGCATCATGGGCGGCGCCTGGCTGTCCGGGCGGCTGGCCGGGCGCATCCCGCCCAAGCGCCAGATCCGCTACGGCTTCTCGATCATGGCCGGCGTGGCGCTCGTCAACCTGGGGCTCAACCTGCTGTTCAAGGCCGAGGCGTGGTGGGCGCTCTTCCCGATCGCCCTCTTCGCCTTCGGCTGGGCCCTGATGGTGCCGGTGGTGACGCTGATGGTGCTCGACCTGGTGCCCGAGCGGCGTGGCATGGCGTCGTCGATGCAGGCCTTCGTCGGCAGCGCCGCCAACGGGCTGGTGGCGGGTGCGGTGGCGCCGCTGGTGATGCACTCGGCACGCGCGCTCGCCTTCACGTCGCTTGCCATGCTGTCGATCGGCATGGTGGCGTGGCTGTGGGTCCGGCCGCGGGTGGACTGATCCGCCGCCGACCCTCGCCCTTATTCTTCGCCCATGTACGTGCCCTTCTTCGGGTTGGCGCAAGCGCCGTTCTCGATTGCGCCCGACCCGCGTTTCCTGTTCATGAGCGAGCGCCACCGCGAGGCGCTGGCGCACCTTGTCTACGGCGTGCAGGGCGGCGGCGGCTTCGTGCTGCTGAGCGGCGAGATCGGTGCCGGCAAGACCACCGTGGTGCGCTGCTTTCTCGAGCAGATTCCGCCCGACTGCAACGTCGCCTACATCTTCAACCCCAAGCTGAGTGCGGCCGAACTGGTCAAGTCGGTGTGCGACGAATTCGGGGTCGCGGTGCACGCCCGCGGACCGGCGCCACCGAGCATCAAGGAGTGCGTCGACCCACTCAACCGCTTCCTGCTCGACAGCCATGCCGCCGGGCGCAGCAACGTGCTCGTCATCGACGAGGCGCAGATGCTGGCGCCCGATGTTCTCGAGCAGTTGCGCCTGCTGACCAACCTCGAGACGGATCGGAAGAAGCTGCTGCAGATCATCCTGATCGGCCAGCCCGAGCTGCGCGACATGCTGGCCGGTCCCGGCCTGGAGCAACTGGCGCAGCGCGTGATCGCGCGCTTCCACCTCGGCGCCCTCACGCCGGCCGAGACGGTGCAATACGTGGCGCATCGGCTCGCGGTGGCCGGCCTGTCCCGGCCGAGTCCGTTCCAGCCGCGCGCGCTGCGCCTCGTCCACCGCATCTCGCGCGGCGTGCCGCGGCGCATCAACCTGCTGTGCGACCGCGCCCTGCTCGGCGCTTATGCGAGCAACAGCTCGAGCGTCACGCCGGGTATCGTCGAGCGTGCCGCGGGCGAGGTGTTCGACCGTCGACCCTTCGGCGCGGCGCGGCGTGCATCGGTGCGCGTCGCCGGCTGGGTCGCGCTGGCCACGCTCGCCGGGGTCGGCATCGGCGTCGCCTTCGGGCTCGGCGGGGCGCGCGAGTCCGCGGGCGTGGCGCGCGCGCCGGCGCTGGCCGCGTCGGGCACCGCCGTCGCGTCGGCGGGTCCGGCCACCGCGTCGGCGGCTCGCCCGTCGGCGCCGGCCGGGTCGGTCGCGGCGCGGATCGCCGCCACGCCCGCCTCCGGCGCCGGACCGCTGGTCGGCCTGGCCGACGAATCGACGGCATGGCGCCAGCTCGCCGCGGTCTGGAAGGTCGCGCTCGCCGAGGGCGACCCGTGTGTCGCCGCTGCCGCGCAGCAGCTGCAGTGCTTCCGCGGCGCCGGTGGGCTGGCGGTGCTGCGCCAGCTCGATCGGCCGGCGATCCTGACACTGCACGACGGCCGCGGGCGCATCACCCATGCGCTGCTGACCGGCCTGACCGATCAGACCGCGAGCGTGGGCACCGGCGCCGCCGCGCAGACCGTCGCGCTGGCCGAGCTGCTGCGGGCCTGGCGCGGCGAGTTCGCGACCTATTGGCGCGCGCCACCGGGTTACGCCGGCCGAGTCGTCGACGGCCGCGCCCATCCGTCGGCCGGCTGGGTCGAGCAGCGGATCGCGGCCTGGCAGGGCACCGCTGTTGCGGCGCCGGCCGACGCCACCGACGAGCGGCTGCGGGCCCAGGTGCAGGCCTTCCAGGTCGCTCAAGGCCTCAAGGCCGACGGCCTGGCCGGCCCGACCACGCTGATGCAGCTGAACCGCGCCGCCGGCATCGCCGAGCCGCGGCTCGACAGCGGCGCACCGGCCCATTGACATGACACTCGCCCGCTTGTTGCACTGGCAGCCTGAGATCGATCCCTGCGCAACGCCCTGCACACCCTGACATGTCGTACATCCTCGATGCCCTGCGCCGCGCCGATGCCGATCGCGAGCGCGAGCGTGGCGCGGTCCCCGGCCTGCATGCGCAGCCGTTGGCGCCGGCGGCGACGCTCGTTCCGCGACCCCGTGCCGCCATCGCAACCGGCGCGCTGGCGCTGCTGGTGACGGCCGCGGCGGTGGGCTGGGCGCTGTGGCGCTGGCAAGCCGAGCCGGTGACGGTGGCCGCGGCCGCGGCGCCGG